>JAIRMO010000198.1 GCA_031258625.1 Spirochaetaceae bacterium
CGCCGATACTTGCCGGGCCGCCCTCAGGGGAGCCGCAGGAGATCACCATACCCGCGGCGCCGGCAACACCGCAGGCGAGCAGCGCCGTCAGGATGAGGGAGACAATACCCCGGGCCGGACGTTTCACGGCAAACCTCGTAGGGGGGGGGAGTAAAGAAATTAACAAAGGCAAGCGTGTGTGCCGTATGGGTCATGGTTTCCTCCTTTTTTGGTTACCGCTTTACGGTAAGAAGGGTAAAAAGCTGTTCCAAAAAGTGAAGTTTTGGAACAGCCTCAATCATATCACGTTTTTTAACAAATAACAATGCGGCAATTCAAAGTTTAAATAGGCATAAAGAGAAAAGACGCCTAAGGAAGCACTGATTTATTCAATCGAGAATAAATCAGTGCTCCTTTAATGTGGTTTTTTCGCAGTTTTTCGTAGAAAAACGAGAAAAATAAGAGGGCAACGATGGTTAGCGTCACGTTAATCAGCGTTGCCCTAAAAGAACTTCCGGGGGGCGGCCTGATACCTTAGTCTAAACAGCGGCCTTTATTCGATGGGGGTTTAATACCCAAGAACCCGCCTTCCGGCGGGGGAGCCTCTGGGGCGGTTCAATCCTCTGCCGATGATGGCGGGGTAGCAAACCCCCAGTACTACCTCGATTTGACAGAAGCCCCCTTTTCGGTTATCTTTATCATAATGAAAAAATTGACCGGTATCCCCGCTTCCTCCGGTATTGTTTTAGGCAAGGCCTTTTTGTATCTGGAGGATGATTTTCCCGAATTCTCCCGCTACGCCATTGGGCCGGATCAGATTGAGTCCGAGTGGCTCCGGTTCCAGGATGCCATAGAGGAGGCGGTCCGGGAGGTTAAGGCCCTGAACGACCGGGCGGTTCGGGAGATAAGCAAAGAACAGGCGGCGATTTTTGAGGCCCATCTCATGATGTTGGAGGATCCTGATTTTAAGGATCAGATCCGGGCGAGACTCTCCAAAGACCAGAACAATATTGAATGGGTAGTCCGGGATATTTCCTCTGAACTGGTCCAAAAGCTCGGAGCCTCCGGGGACCCCTACCTCCGGGAACGGGCCGCGGATATTTACGATGTGTCCCATAGAATATTGAATAAACTCCTGTCCATAACGAAATTTTCCCTCGCCGATCTGGCCGAGGACGTGATCCTGGTGGTGCATGATCTGTTACCATCGGAAGCCCTGGTCATGAACAAGGAACGGGTCAAGGGAATGGTCATGGACATGGGGAGCCGTACTTCCCATACCGCTATCCTCGCCCGGGCCTTTGAAATTCCCGCGGTATTGGGCCTTTCCAGCGCCACCTGGGAGATCAACCAGGGGGACATATTGATCATCAACGGCGATACCGGCCAGGTTCTCATAAATCCGGATGAAAAGGACCTGAACCAATACGAACAGGCCATTTATCAGTACCATAAAACGTTTGACGGCCTTTTGGCCCTGGGGGATCTTCCCGCGGAAACCACCGACGGACACCGGGTCTGCCTCAAGGCCAATATCGAGATTCCCGAAGAGGCGGAACAGGTACGGCGGTTTGGGGCGGAGGGGATCGGGCTTTACCGGTCGGAGTTCCTTTTCCTTACCCCGGGTTACGCGGAGGAGGAGGAACAGTTCCGGGCCTACAGCCAGGTTGTCAAGGCCATGGAGGGCCTTCCCGTAACCATCAGGACCGTGGACGTTGGGGGGGATAAATTACTCCCCGAATTTCAGGCGGCGGATGAAAAAAACCCCCTTCTGGGCTGGCGGGCCATCCGGTTTTGCCTTTCCCGGCCGGAGTTATTTAAGACCCAGCTCAGGGCGATCCTCCGTTCCAGCGTGTACGGTACGGTGCGGATCATGTTCCCCATGATTTCCGGGATCGAGGAACTGGAACAGGCCCGAAGTCTTTTGGAGGAGGCCCAGGGGGAATGCCGGCGGCGGGGTCAGACCTATGCCCCGGATATCGAGGTGGGAACCATGATAGAGATCCCCTCGGCGGCGCTGACCGCGGATATCCTGGCGGAGAAGTCGGACTTTTTTTCCATTGGGACCAATGACCTCATCCAGTACACCCTGGCGGTGGACCGGGGAAACGAAAAAGTCAACTATTTAGCCCAGCCTACCCATCCGGCGGTGCTGCGGCTCTTAAAAAACACCATCGACGCGGCCCACAAGAAGGGGATCAAGGCGGCCATGTGCGGAGAACTGGCGGGGGATACCGCCGCTACGGCGCTGCTCCTCGGGCTGGGGTTGGACGAATTCAGCATGACCGCCTCATCCATACCCCAGGTGAAACGGATCATCCGGGGGGTGGGCCTGGAAAACTGCCGGGGTTTGACCGAAAAAGCCCTGAATTGTTGTTCCTATTCCCAGGTAACCGCCCTGGTGGAAGAATGGATGGACAAAACGTTCTCCGCCAATTAATTATACAGAGCCTAAGGAAGCGCTGATTTATTCAATCGAGAATAAATCGGCGCTCCTTTAATGTGGTTTTTTCGCAGTTTTTCGTAGAAAAACGAGAAAAATAAGAGGGCAACGATGGTTAGCGTCACGTTAATCAGCGTTGCCCTAAGCTGTTCCGGAGTGTTATTTCATGGAATTTAACGGCGATTTAAAATACCGGAACCTCCCGGTGGTGGTCCTGGCGGGGCGGCCCAATGTGGGTAAATCGACCCTGTTCAACCGGCTTTTGCATAAACGCCGGGCCATCACGGATCCTACCCCGGGGGTTACCCGGGACCCGGTGGGAATGGATGCCTTTATCGCGGGAAAGCCCCTGCGGCTCATCGATACCGGAGGGTTCAAGCTGGACCGGGATCTGCCGGACATCCTGGATGACCTGGTGGTGGGACGGACCCTGGAAACCCTGGGAGAGGCGGCATTGGTGGTGCTGATCCTGGAAGCCGGGTCCGTAACCGCGGAGGATGAGGAATTTATCCGCATCCTCCGGCCCCTCCGGGACCGTTTATTGGTGGCGGTGAATAAGACCGAAGGGGGCCGCCGGGAGGCGGATTCCTGGAACCTCCTCTCCTACGGGTTTGAACGTGTTTTTATGATCTCCGCCGAACACGGGGATAACGTGGGGGAGCTTGAGGAGGCCATAATCTCCCGGCTGGATTTTTCCCGGGTGGAGCTTGACGATACCGAAGGCCGGCCCATACGGCTCGCCCTGGTGGGAAAGCCCAATACGGGAAAATCCACCCTGTCAAACCGGCTTACCGCTTCGGGGGCTTCCATCGTGAGCGATATCCCCGGTACGACCCGGGATGTGGTGGAGGGGGAATTTTTCTATAAAAACCGGCGTTTTTTGGTTCTGGATACCGCGGGGATCCGGCGCAAATCCAAGGTTACCGAAAACATCGAATATTATTCGGTGAACCGGGCCATTAAAACCATGGACGAGGCGGATGTCGTGATCATCCTCATCGACGCCCGGGAGGGACTGGCGGAACAGGACAAAAAGATCGCCGCCCTGGCCCACGAAAAGGGCCGGGGGATCATCCTGGTCCTGAACAAATGGGATACCATGCCCCCGGTTAAAAACAGCTTCACCGCCGCCCGGGACCGGACCAGGTTTCTTTTCCCCAAGATGGATTACGCCCCCATCCTGGCCCTGTGCGCCCTGGACGGCGCCGGGGTGGAGGAAATGCTCTCTACGGCGGTACGGATGTACGCCCAGCTCAACAAACGGGTTGAGACCGCCCCCCTCAACCAGGCCCTGGAACGCTGGCTTGCGGAATATCCCCCCCCCACCGGGCCCCGGACCAGGTTCAAGGTAAAATACGCGGTCCAGGTGTCGGACAACCCGGTTAAATTTGTTTTTTTTGTTTCCCGGCCCGGGGCGGTGAGTGAAGCCTATGTTTCTTACCTCCGAAACCGGATCCGCAAGGACCTGGGGTATTCCCTCGTCCCCATCGGAATCGAACTCCGCCCGTCGGGGAGAACCGAAGGCCGGCCCCCCGGAAGGGCCTCCCCCCGAGGGGCCCCCGCCGGCAGGGGCCGGAGATGACTTCCTACGGGATAGGGGACGTGGAAGCGCTTTTGGGGCTCAAGGTCCACGTTATCCGGTACTGGGAGCGGGAAATCCCCCTGGTTCAGCCCCGGCGGGACCATATAGGCCGGCGGGTATACTCCAAAGGGGACCTCCGGATCCTCCTCAGGCTTAAACACCTCCTCTATGACCGCCGGTTTACCATTGAAGGGGCCCGGGAGGAGCTTTTCCGGGAACTATCCGGTTCCTCGGCGGATCTGCGCTCCCACATCGACGCCCTGCGGTCGGAACTGCTGGACCTGTATTTTACGGTCCACGCCTGGAGGCCGGAGCCCTGGGGGGTAAAAAAGGGGGATAATTCCCCGGAATGAGGAAGGAGTCCCCCGTGGAAACCCTTTTCCCTCCCCTGGGGGCCGGTATTCGTCCCCTCCTGGAGGGGCTCCCCGCGCTTATCGACCGGGTCTTTCCCCTGCCCCGGCGTTTCCGGGCCGGCCTCCCCCGGGAGGTGGCGGAACTTTCCCGGCTCCTTACCAGCGGCCGGGGGGAACGGGAGGGCGGTTACCTGGGCAGGCCCGGCCTGCTTTCGGCCTACCTCCGGTATTTTCTCCCCTGGAACGTCTACCGCCTCTGCCGGCTGCTCCCGGCCCTGCCCCTCCCCCTGGCCGCCGGGGACGCCCTTACCGACCTGGGATCGGGGCCCCTCACCTTGCCCCTGGCCCTCTGGATTTCCCGGCCCGATTTGCGGGGTCTGACCCTGGAATTCCGCTGCCTGGACCGGACCGGGGCGGCCCTGGAAGCGGGGAGGGCCCTTTTTTCCGCCCTGGCGGGGAAGGACCCGCCCTGGGTCATAAAAACCATCCGGGCCCCCCTGGGCGCCCCGGTTCACGGACCCCGGGCCGCCCTGGTTACCGCCGTCAATATGTATAACGAAGTTCCGGGGCAGGGCGCCCCGGGGCCCGGGGCTTTGCCCGGGGCTTTGCCCGGGGCTTTGCCCTTTGCGGAAAGGCAGGCCCGGCTGCTTTCGGCCCTGGCGGGGGAAGGGGGTTCCGTCCTGGTGGTTGAGCCCGGGACGCCCCGGTCCGGGGAATTTATCGCCGCCCTCAGGGACGCCTTGGTGAAACAGGGCCGTTTCCCCCTGGCCCCCTGCCCCCATAGCGGGGTCTGTCCCCTTCCGGGGGGGCTTATCCCCGGGGGCAGGGCAAAGGCCAAGTGGTGCCATTTCGCCTTTGCCACCGGAGACGCCCCCCGGGACCTGCACCGCCTGTCCGCCGCCGCGGGTTTCCCCAAGGAACGGGCGGTTCTCTCCTTCCTTCTGGCCGGCCCCCGGACCGGCAAACCCCCGGAGCCTCCCGGCTCCCCCCTCCCGGTACGGATCATCTCCGATCCCTTCCCCCTGTCCCGGGGCGGCGGAGCCCCGGTCAGGCCGGGGGGGTACGGCCGCTACGGCTGTTCGGCCCAAGGACTAATCCTCGTTGCCGGAGCCCGGGAAAAAACAGAATCCCGGGAGCCGGGAACCCTGCTCCGGCTGACGCCCCCCGCCGGGGAACAACGGGATCCCAAAAGCAAGGCCCTGATCTTTCCCCTGGAATAACCTTTGACCGCCGGACCGGGATAAAGAAAAATAAAAAAAAATCAAAAATGGGGTAACATTTTTTTTAATACTGTGTTAAAATAGTGAGTGTTTTTATGATATGTTATCCCTGGTTTGGGGGTATATTTTTTAAAAGGAGTGGATGTATGAAACGTCTGGTGTTTTTTCTCTTGATTATTGGTCTCGTGGTATCAGCATTTGGGCAGCAAGTACCGGAATACCGGTTTGCCTCGGGAAGTTGGGCTTTTACCGGCCCCCGGTTATACCAAAATGACGCCCGGGCGCCCCTGGCCAAGGTAAATTTCCGGGTTCCCCAATCAGGCCCCATGATCTATGAATTCAACGCCCGGTATGAATCCGGCGCCGAAGATGGTCACGGCGGTTTTGGCATACATCTATTTGCCGATACCGCCTACAACGCCGTTTCCTGGGGAGCCGGAAAGTCCTACCTTTTATGGCTTAACTATGATGAAAACCCCCTTCGGAATTCGGGGATTCCTGCGGGGTTGAGCGCCCAGGTATACAAGAGCACTTCCAATTCCAGTATGACCCTGGTGGATACGGTAGATTTGAATGAATTCGCCTATCTGCTCACCGACGCGAATCTTTCCCAGCCGGTGCCCGTGAAAATCTGGATGGACGGTTCTTCCGGTGAAGTCCGGGTATACGATCCCACGGATCCGGCGCTGGATTACTATTTCTATTTTTATGTTGATCCCAAGGATGTCCCCCTCCGGGGAGATTGGGTCGCCCTGCGGACCAACGGTTTAAAACTATCCTTTGGGTTGGGACTGTAACCTTCCGCGTTGAATGAGGGGGCTTGCCCCCGGACAGCATACCCGGGAAAGCGACTTTTGCGCCGGGTGTGTGTTTGTCTTTAATGAGACGCGCCGGTAACGCCTTTGTTCAACGGCCCCCGTGTCCGGCGGGAGAGGCGGCGCCCGGCGAAGCGCAAGGGATAGGAGCGGAATACGTTTTGACAGGAAGAACCTGTCAAAACGTATTATAGCGGATAGCCCGGTCCGGCGCTTGCGCCGGATGCGCCCGGAATTCGTCGCGTTATAAATGAATTGGATTATGAACGGCGGAGCATCCGTTCCCTCATGTTTTCCAGCCGGTCGAGGGCCGCGTTGAGGGTGTCGGTTTTTTTCGCGAAATGGAACCGGATCAGGTGGTTGACCGGTTCCCGGAAGAAGCTGGACCCGGGAACCGCGCCCACGCCGACCTTGCGGGCCAGATCTTCGCAGAAAAGCAGATCGTTTTCATAGCCGTATTCGGAAATGTCCAGGAGGATGTAATAGGCCCCCTGGGGGACGTTGTGGGGGATTCCCAGACTTTTGAGCCCCCGGACAAAAAGGTCCCTTTTTTCCGTATAGTTCTTGCGGAGGGCCGTGTAATACTCCGGGCCGAGTTGTAAGCCCGCAACGGCCGCTTCCTGCAGGGGCGCGGCGGCCCCCACGGTGAGGAAGTCGTGGACCTTCCGGGCGGTTTCAATGATCGGCGCGGGGGCGATGATGTACCCCAGCCGCCAGCCGGTAATGGAATAGGTTTTGGACAGGGAACTGCAGGACAGGGTCCGTTCGGCCATCCCCGGCAGGGACGAGATATAGATATGCCGGTGGGGGGTGTACACAATATGCTCGTAGACCTCGTCGGTGATCACATAGGCATCGTACTTTTTCGCCAGATCCGCGATGATCCCCAATTCCTCCCCGGTGAACACCCGTCCGCAGGGGTTTGAGGGGTTGCAGAGGATCAGGGCCTTGGGTTTTTGCCGGAAGGCGGCCTCCAGCTCCCCGGGATCAAAGCGGAATTCCGGGGGACGCAGGGCCACGTAGAGGGGTTCCGCCCCGGAGAGGATGGCGTCGGCGCCGTAGTTTTCGTAAAAGGGGGAAAAAACAATGACCTTGTCCCCGGGATTTACCACGGTCATCATGGCCGCCATCATGGCTTCGGTACTGCCGCAGGTAACCACGATCTCCGTTTCCGGGTCTATGGAACGCCCCATATAGCGGGACTGTTTTTTCGCCAGGGCCTCCCGGAAATTCCGGGCCCCCCAGGTAATGGAATACTGATGGGGTCCCTGACCGGCTATTTCCGCCAGACGATCCGTAAGTTCCCGGGGGGGATCAAAATCGGGAAACCCCTGGGAGAGGTTCACCGCATCATATTGAAGGGAAATTCTGGTCATCCGTCGAATAATCGAATCGGTAAAATTCCATGTCCGCTCACTGAGAGGCCGCATAATACATCCTGATGTAGTCATGGGACTTGTTCGACAATCCGGTTGGGTGTCTGGCAAGCCCGGTAATTCTCCGCCAACGAACCGTTGAGTTTTCGGCCGTAAAACTACGGCTTTTGACGGAATTGGCCCGGAAGCTGAAGCATCCGAACAATACTAACGACCTTACTGGATTTTGGGTTATGGGTCAAGGCTGTTGTACCCGGGACCCAGGAATTCCGGTTTTCCCCGATCAGCCTTACCGGTATGGGTTGACCAGGCAAAGAGGGGTTACCGGCGGCGGTTTCTCCGGGGGGCCGGGATTTCGTGTCCCGGGCAGGGGGGGCTTCGGCGTCAAGCGGAATGCTTGACGCCGTGATCCGGAGATGTGTCGAGGGTATGGCCCTGGGGGATCGGGGGTCCCTGGCGCGTTTGGGGTCAGACCCCGGGCGTGGGGTACAGGGGTCCCTAGCACGTCTGGGGTCAGACCCCGGGCGTGGGGGTCGGGGGTCTCCGCGTCCGGGGTCAGACCCCGGGCCTTGGGGTACAGGGGTCCCTGGCGCGTCCGGGGTCAGACCCCGGGCCTTGGGGGTTCAGGGGCCCCTGGTCTGTCCAGGGTCAGACCCCGGGCTTGGAGGTCGGGGTTCCCTGGTACGTCCGAGGTCTGACCCCCGGGCTCTTGGGGTACAGGGTTCCCTGGTACGTCCGGGGTCAGACCCCCGGACCTTGGGGATCAGGTAGGGATGGTACCAGGCATTAATCCCCTGCACAGGACCAGGGGTTGTTCCGGATACCCGCAAGGTCTACGATGGTTTTGTGGCATTGTTCCCGGAGGAGGTTTACCGCTTCTTTCCGGGATAGGGTAAGGTCCGGGAGGATCGGTTCCCCTACCCGCAGGGTGATAAGGGGGTAATTTTTTTTGAAGATCCGGTAGAGCCCCCGGGACGGGCGGTAGGAAAAGGCCATGGGGATGACCGGAAGATTGTACTTATAGGCCATGGTAAACATACCCTTCTTAAAGGGGCGGATCGGCTGGTAGTAGGGCCAATTACTGCCTTCGGGGAATACGTGAAACCATTTTTTCTTTTCGTGGAGTTCGTCGAAGGCCCGGTTAAAATATTTTATCCCGTGGATGTCCGTAGGGACCGGAATACCCCCCACCAGGCGGATGAGGTTCCGGTCCGGGCCGGAGATGTTTTCTTTCCACGCGGGAAAATACAAACGCCGGAACCGTATCGCCTGGAGGATACATAAAAAGTCCCAGCGCAGGACGTGGTTCGATACGGTAAGGGCCCCGTTGCGGAACAGGGCCCGGTGTTTCTTCAGCTTCCCTCGCCCCTCAATTTTGAGTCCGAACCGGATAGGTGCAATGATAAAAACCAGGGTAAAAATTCCCAGGTAGATCAGGGCGCTGCGGATCCTGAAAGCCGGGGATTTATCCAAAAAGGGGTAATGCTCGTCCAGGACGAGATCCACCTCCTGGGGCCCCAGGATCATGTGATCGTCGGGGTTGGCGGGATAAACCAGATCGAGGTTGGGGACATAAGGGACTTGGTTCGGGTTGGGTTTCATAGGCAGCTCCTTTGGATTCCCGGATCCTCAATACAGTCTGGTCAAATAGGTTGAAAGAACCGGTATATAGGTGACGATAAGGACCACCCCCAACTGAATGAGCAGGAAGGGGAAAACATACCGGGCAATTTCCACATAGGATTTCCTGAACCGGTAACTGGCCAGGAAAAGGTTCATCCCCACCGGCGGGGTCAGGAAACCCGCCTCCATATTAATAAGAAAGATGATTCCCAAATGAACCGGGTCTATGCCGTAGGCTGTTCCCAGGGGGAAGATCAGGGGCAGCACGATCAGGATGGCGGAAAAGATGTCGATAAAACAGCCGACCACCAGGAGGGACAGGTTGAGGATGAGGAGGAAGAGGTACTTTGAGGAAATGGCGCTTTGCAGCCACCGGGCAAACCGTTCCGGCCCCTGGGTATCGACGATGTAGTAGGAGAGGGCCTGGGACAAGGCGAGGATCGAGAGGATGCCCCCGATAATGGGGACGGCCTTGGTCAATACCCGCTTTATTTCCGAGACCTTGATATCCTTAAAAACAAAAACCTCCACCACTAAAACATAGATCACCGCCGCGGAACCGATCTCCACGAGGGATAGGATTCCGGAAAAATACCCCGCCACCAATAAAAAGGGCAGCAGGATCTCCAGGGAGGATTTTTTTAGGGCGGCCCCGGCGTTTTTTATCCGAAAGGGTTCCAGGGGAATTTTGGTTTTAACCGAAAAAATGATCCCCACCAGGATCGTCCCCCCGACTAAAATAAGGCCCGGGATGATGCCCCCCAGGAAAAGGTGGATCGTGTTGGTCCTGGTGGCGGCCCCTACCAGGATCAGGGGGAGGCTGGGGGGAAAAAGAAGGCCGATACTGCCCGATGCGGTGAGGAGGCCGATGGAAAATTTCGGCGGATACGGGGCGTTTTCCGAAAGCGCCGCGTAGAGGATACCCCCCAGGGCAAGGATGGTAACCCCCGAAGCGCAGGTAAAGGAGGTGAAAAAAGCGCACATACACACCGCGGCGATGACGATTCCCCCGGGAAGCCAGCCGAAGAGGCTCCGGAAGGTTGCTATCAGCCGTTCCCCGGCCTTGCTCTCGGACAAAAAAAAGCCCGCCAGGGTAAAGAGGGGGATGGCGACAAAGCTGTTTTGGGTCAAGGCGGTGTAGATCTGATTGGAGACCACGTCGATTTCTCCCCCGGAACTCTGGATGAGAATCAGGGCCGCTGCCCCGATAACCACAAACAGGGGGGTCCCCCCCAAAGCCGCCAGAACAAGGAGGATCAACACCGGAGTTTTAAAGGAAAAGGCCAGGGTAAAAAAGCCGTCGCTTATCCGATAGGCCGTATCCGGGACATCAAAACCCCAGAGGGATTTAAAAATCACCGGCAGGGAAAAAACCGTCCCCAAAAGGACGGCCAGTACCGCGAGGATCCGGGCTTTTCCCCGGAGGGGGGTAAGCCGGGCAAACCGGAAGGCCATCACGGCGTAGCCCAGGGGCATAATCAGGGCAAAAACCTGGTCCGGGATAAACCCGATGATCTGCGGGGGGGAAAGGTAAATTTTGACAAAGGAAACCGAACACCAGGCAAAAATCGTAACCACCAGGGCCGATAAAAGGCCGGAAGCGATGGCAAATATCCTTTTGAGCTTTTCGTTGGAACTGAACTGCAAAAGTCCGATGGAAAGGTGATCCCCCGCTTTGGTGGTATTCATCCCCGAAAACAGCCCCAGGCAGAGGAGGAGATGTATAATCAGCCCCGGGGAGGAGGGGAAGCGGGAATGAAAAAACACCCGGAGGAAGGTTTCCGCCGCGGGCAACAGGATAAGGCCGGCCAGGGAAAAATAACAAAGTCCCTGTTCAAGGGCCCATAAAAGGGAACTTTTTTTCCCCATCATCAACGCCCGTTCCGATGAGCCCTAAGCAGGGCTTCGATTTTTTCGTATAATTCCCGGTTAAAGGTATTTCCCAACAAAGAAGACATAACCCGGTTGACGTCATCGTACCAGAGCTGTTCCTGGACCGCGGTGATTTCATTGATTTTAAGACCGTAATTTTTCATGGCGGCAATGGCGTCCGTTTCAAGCTTTTGAATGGAGGTATCCAGTTCCGTTTCCAGCCGTTTGGCGATCCGCAGCAACGCCGGTTTATGTTGTTCCGGAATGGAACGCCATGCGGCCTGGTTCATAACGATACCCCCCATAAAGGGGGCGATGTTAATGGAGGCCATGTTTTTTGCCACCCCGAAGATCTGCAGCCCCCCCACGTTAATCGGGCTTTGGTACACCGCGTCTATCATACCGCCGTTAAGGTAGATCAGGGCCTGGTTCATAGCCACCGGGACCATCTGGTACCCCATGGCTTTAAAGGCGTCCATGAGGGCCGGTTCCTGTTCGCTGGTCCCCAATTTTTGACGTTTGAGGTCTGCGGGGACAAAAACCGGCTGTTTGGAAAAAAACCTGACCCAGCCCGCTTTCGACCAGGCCAGGGTAAAAAAACCCTCCCGGTTGATCCGCGCTTCCAGATCCGGCTTGAGGTTGTTCAGGACCAAATCCAGTTCCTCGTTATTTCTGATAAGAAAAGGGCAGCTCAGGGTCATAATTTCGCGACCCGGCGTGATGGCATTCAGGCCGAAGGAGCTTAAAATCGCCGCCTGGATCTGGTTTCCCTTGAGTTTACGGAGTACGTCCCCCTCGGTTCCCGCCACCCCGTTATGATAAACCGCCAATTCCACTTCGCCGTTGGTGACGGACTTCCATTCCGCGGCCATCCGGTTCAACGCCGCCCCCCAGGGGGTGTTTTCGGGTACCAAAGACGCCAGCTTAATGGTGATCTTCCGCCGCTGGGCATAGGCCGGATCGGGAAAGAGGACCCCTAAAAAAACAAAACAAAAAATTAACAAACGACTGATAGGTTTCATTTTCTCCCCGTTTTACGATTTATGGTGAGGGACAAACGTACTTGTCCGGCTTCCGTATATTGAACCTGTTCCAAAACCCGGTTGGGTTTGGAATAAAAAAACAGATGGGCCGCTTTTTTCCATGCCTGGTTTAAAGCGCGCCGGTTTTTACGGCTAACCCTATATAAAAGTATAGTGCTTTTAATCTTTTCATTCAATAAAGGGTTCCCCAAAACTCCGAATTTGAGAAAACCGCCTTTTTTTGTAAGCGTTGGGTTGTTTGAGCCGGAACAGAAAACCGGAATTTCGAGACAAAAGTTCGTTTGTTTACGGCCAAACTGAAAATTTCCCCGGCTTTAGGCGAGGTACAACAAAAAACGCAACTTTTTTGTATCTGTGGTGTCAAAAATCGTAGATTATACCGGTATTTCGGGATATAATGATAATATCATTATGTCCCAGATAAGGAGTTACCGGTTATATGGAAGAGGTCGGATCTTCGGACGTGGCTCAGATTATCATAGCGATAATTCCCATCGTGGGGATAGTTATGGGATCTGTGGTGGTGTTTTTTTATCTCCTGTGGAACTATAAGCGCCGGGCCCTGTTAATCAGGGCAGGACATTATGAGCAGCCTGAGTTTGATCTTCTTTCTTTCAGCCTTCTTGCGGGTTTACTGCTGGGCAGTGTAGGAATAAGTTTAACCGTATTCTTAGCCATAGCCCAGGGAACCGGGTATGGCCTTTTGGGGGGGATTATTCCCCTTTCAGTTGGTATCGGGTTGTTGACTTATTACGGAATAAAACGTCTCGATAAACGGACATGATAACAGACGGAGAGGCGGACGATCAAAAAATCGTTACCCGGATCGTCTCGGGACAGAAGGAGTTGTTCCGGGTTTTGGTACACCGGCACGAACAGGCGGTATATGGAATGGGGTTGAGTTTTTTTCGGAATGCCGAAGACGCTGCGGATTTTACTCAGGAGGTGTTTCTCAAAGC
The DNA here is from genome assembly GCA_031258625.1 of Spirochaetaceae bacterium. GTDB lineage: Bacteria > Spirochaetota > Spirochaetia > Treponematales > Breznakiellaceae > JAIRMO01. Next base: position 13,266 of record JAIRMO010000198.1, read on the forward strand.
GTATCATAGTTTATTCAAATTTGAGGGGCGGGCGCGGTTTTCGACCTGGTTGTACAAAATCGCCTATAACACGGCCGTAAACAGGATAAACAGACGGAAGGAATATTGCAGCTTGGCGGAGGAGGAATTTGCCCCCGATGGGCTTACCCCGGAATATACCCTGCTGAGGACCGCCGCAAAGGATGCGGTAGCCGAGGCGGTCAAGGAGCTTCCCGATAAATACCGGATATGCATCGATCTGTTCTTTTTTTATGACCGGTCCTATCAGGAAATAGAAGCCATCACCGGATATCCGGTTAACACGATAAAATCCCATGTATTCCGGGCAAAAAAGCTGCTCCGCGGAAAACTCGCGGACTATTCGGAAGGGAGTTAAGATGTTTTGTCATGACGTTATGGAAAAAATAATAGAATCCGATGGTGATAATATATCCTTGATGACCCGTTTCAAAATAGCCCTGCATCTCCTTGTATGCGGCCGTTGTTCCGCGGAAATAATCCGGTACGAAGCGGCCCGGGACATTCTGAAAATCGATTTTTTCCCTCCCGTACCGGAGCTTGAGGGGATCATCATGGAAAAGATCTACCGGGAAGAACCCGAAGACCTGACGGAAACCGCCGGCGAAATTTCCTTTCGGAGCTGGGTGATCACCGGGATCATCGTGCTTTTTTCTTTGTGCAGCTCCTTTTTGGGCATTGATTTTGGAAAAATCGCCGCCCGGGAAGGCTCCTCTTTTTTACTGCCCCTGGGACTCACCATCGGGACCATCGTAAGCGCCTACGGGGCGGTGTTTATCGGCAGCCACCTAAAAGAACTCTCCGAGCGGTTCCGGATCCACTCATAGCCACTAGTAAACGGCTGCCCCCACGAGGGGGTAATTCTTGCGGTAAATTTTCGTAAGCGTCTTTTAACCCCGCCCGCTTCCGGGGAGAACCCGCGCCGCGGAACTCTCCCCTCCTTCAGCCTAGCCGGTCTTAATCGTTCCCCGGTTTGGGGGGAAGATGAGGTTGAGGACGATCCCCACCACTGTGGCCAAGGCAACTCCGGCAAGCTCAAACTGGAGCCCTCCCGTTATGGTAAAGGCCAGCCTGCCGCCGCCGATGCCGATGACAAAGATCACCGAACTTATGGTGAGGTTCCGCTTGTCTTTGTAATCCACCCCGCTTTCCACAATGGTCCGCAGCCCGCTGGAAGCGATGATCCCAAAAAGCAGCATGGAAATTCCCCCCATAACCGGGGTGGGGATGGTTCTGATGAGGGCGCCGAATTTCTGGAAAAACGAAAGGATCACCGCGATTACCGCGGCGCCGCCGATAACCCAAACCGAATACACATGGGTTATGGCCATAACCCCGATGTTTTCGCCGTAGGTGGTGTTCGGGGGGCCGCCCCACAGGCTCGCCCAGGTGGTAGCCAAGCCGTCCCCCGTCAGGGTGCGGTGTAAGCCCGGGTTTTTATAAAAATCCTGGCCCACCACTTTACTGGTTACCAGGGTATCCCCCAGATGTTCACAGATGGTCGCCAGGGACACGATAACAAAGGTCAATACGGCCACGATGTTGAACCGGGGTATCCCAAATTGGGGCAAGCCAAACCAGGGGGCATCCCGGACACCCTGAAAATCGATAATGTCATAGGCGGGAAAAAAAGCCCCGATGATCAGGGTAAAGAGGTACCCCGCCACCAGGCCGATGAGGATGGGGATGGTGCTGAAAAAGCCCTTTAACAAAATATTTGCCGCCACCGTTACCCCCAGGGTAACCAGGGCGATGGAAAGCATCGCTATGCTGTAGTTTCCGTCACCGTCATTCATGGCCATCGTCATGGCCGTGGGGGCCAGGTTAAGGCCAATCACCACGATGACCGAGCCTATCACCACCGGGGGCAGGGCCTTGTCCAGCCAGCCCTTCCCCGCGAACCGGATGATAAATCCCACAATACAGTAGAATATCCCCGCCACAAAGGCCCCGCCCAGGGCATAGGCCATTCCAAAGGAGGAAGATATTCCGATAAGGGCCGGAATAAAGGCAAAGGATGACCCCAAAAACGCGGGAACCCGCGCGCCGGTTACCAGGATATAGATCAAGGTCCCCGTACCGGCGGTGAAAAGGGCGGTCGCCGGGTTTAGGCCGGTCAAAAGCGGCACCAGGATGGTTGCCCCGAACATCGCAAAGACATGTTGAATACTCAAGGGTATCCAATGTCCCAATGGAGGCCGCTCCCGGGGCCCCAAAATTTCATGATGCGCCATAAAACCCTCCCATGCTACGGGTACTATACACCATTCCCCCGGTTAGGGCTATACGGCTCCGGCAATTCCCGGTAAACTTAGGGGCATATCTAAAAAACCGGCCGGTTTTTTAGATATGCTATGGAGCAGGCATGGATATTACCTTTTATTCCCTTGGCGCGGCTGAGGAAGTTACCGGTTCTAAACACGTAATTGAGGCCTACGGCAAAAGTTACCTCATCGACTGCGGCGCTTTTCAAGGCAGCAGGGCCGAGGCGGACCGGAAAAACCGTAATTTCGGCATTTCCATGGATCGCATCCAGGGGGTCGTGGTTACCCACGGCCATTATGACCATTGCGGCCTGTTGCCGCTGCTCGCCAAAAAGGGATACCGGGGAAATATCTACGCCACCCCCGCAACCAGGGATATTTCCAGCCTTATCATGATGGATTCGGCCCATATCCAGGCCCGGGACGCGGTGTATCTGCGGAAACAGGCCGTTAAAAAACATGAAAAATTCACCTGGGAGCCCCTGTATGACGAAAAGGACGTGATCCAGGCCGCCGGTCAGATTGTCGGATTGTCCTACAATCGTCCGATGTTTATAGGGGAGGGGGTAGAACTGGAATTTTACGATGCCGGTCATATCCTCGGCTCCGCCATGGCCCTTATTACCCTAAAGAAAGAGGGAAGGGAAACCAAAATCCTCTGTTCCGGCGATCTGGGCCGTAAGGATAAGCCGATTATCCGGGATCCTGCCCGGGTCCCTCCGCCGGATTATATCGTCCTGGAGAGTACCTACGGGGACCGCCGGCACGACACCGCCGGGAATGCCATGGAAAAACTCGCCGAGATCGCCCAACGGACGGTCCGCACCAAGGGAAAGATCCTCATCCCCGCCTTTGCCATTGAACGGACCCAGGAACTGGTGTATTATTTTCACCTGCTGGTGGACGAGGGGATTATCCCGGAGATCCCCATTTATGTGGATTCCCCCATGGCGACCAATGCCACCACCATCTTTCAGGTACACCCCGAATGTTATGATGAGGAGATCCACGAGGCCTTTATCAAACATCACAAAAACCCCTTTGGGTTTAACAGCCTCCACTTTACCACCAGTGTAGCGGAATCCAAGGCCCTGAACGACCACCCGGGCCCCCTCATCATTATTTCCGCCGACGGCATGTGTGAGGCCGGCCGGATCCAGCATCACCTGATCCATAACATCGGCGATCCCAATACCACCATCCTCACCGTGGGGTATATGGCCCGGAACACCCTGGGCAGACGGATCCGTAATAAAGAGCAGGAGGTGAAGATCCACGACCAGTGGTTTAAACGGCGGGCCCAGGTGGAGGAGATCAATGCCTTCAGCGCCCATGCGGACTACGTTGAGGCCGGCGAGTGGCTCGATTCCCTGGACACCTCCCGCTTAAAACAGATCTTCCTGGTTCATGGGGAACCCAAGGCCCAGAGCGCCTTTAAGAAACACCTTGTTGAAAAAGGCTACCCCCATACGGAGATTGTCCAATACGGAAAGACCTACGGGTTAGATTGAGGGGCGGGATGTTGTATTTAACCGGATTTCACGCCATTGAGGAACGGATAAAATCGGGGAAAGCCGCGGGCCCCCTCCTGGCGGCGAAGGCGGGTCCCCGGGCCCGGGAACTCATCGCCCTGGCGGTGGAACACAAGATCCGGGTCGACCGGACGGGGACCTATGAGCTTGACCGCCTTGCCCCGGATCACCGGGGGATTGTTTTGTTGGTTGAAGACCCGGGGAGCCCGGCGGGGGATCTGAGCCTGGAGGGGTTTTTGGACGGCCTGGGGGACCGGGCGGATGTTCTGGTGGCGGTTCTGGATGAGATCACCGACCCCCACAATTACGGGGCTATCCTCCGTTCCTGCGATCAATTTGGGGTGGATCTGGTACTGACCCGGAACCGGCGTATTGCCAAACACGGGGAGGTGATCGCCCGGACTTCCGCGGGGGCGGCGGCATGGGTTCCCATAGCGGAGACGGCCAACCTGATCCGGGCGGTTCAGGACTTAAAGGACCGGGGGTTCTGGATCTACGGCGCCGACATGGCCGGGGAACCGGTATATGCCAGGGACCTCCGGGGCAGGGCCGCCCTGATCCTGGGGGGGGAGGGAACCGGTATCTCCCGGCTCCTCCGGGAGAGCTGCGATGCCCTGGTGGCTATCCCCTCCAAAGGCAAAATAGACTCCCTCAACGTATCGGTGGCCGCGGGGGTCCTTTTCTACGAGATCGTCCGTCAGCGGGCGAAACACTGATTTGCCGGATAGCGGGGAAAAGGCCTCAGTAGGGAACGCGCAAGGCGGGGTCTGACCCCGGGGGGGTGCCAGGCACCGTTTTGGGCGGGGGGTCTGACCCTGGGGGGGTGCCAGGCA
>JAIRMO010000233.1 GCA_031258625.1 Spirochaetaceae bacterium
AGTTCCCGGTATACGGCGCTAAGGTCTTTACCCAGGATGACTGAGATAGCGTCCTTGGGCAGGTCCATGCCTATCATGGCCTGTAGCGTCGAACCGGAGGTTCGCTTTCTTTCGTCTATCGTATAGTGGGTATAGGGCATCGGCGGATCGTTGGTCCGATTCCTCCGTTAAATTGGTTTTGCAACTTCATTCTATCGGATTTGACGATACCTTTTCTATGCCTTACCCTTTTCGCACTTCAGATTTGATTTGGCCCTGTTTGATTTGGAGATCGAGGCAAAAGCGTGAGCCGCTAAACCCCTTGCCGGTACAGGAACCATTGGGCAAGGAGGCCCGCAGTATCCATAAGCCCCGCGATCTGGAGGGCGGCGAGGGCCGCGGCTATTCCGGAAAAAACAAGCAGCCCCGGGGAAACGAGGGGCTGTTTTCTGAAGACCCGGAGGATGACGGGGAAAAGGGCGAGGAGGAAGAACAGGAGGGCCGGACCGAGCCGAACCCAGGGCCCTCCCCCCAGGGCCCAGCCGATAAAGGTATATTCACTTTTTATGAGAAAGACGTTTAACGCCTGATAACGCCCCAAAAGGATGAAGATCCCCAGGATGATGAGGAGTATCCCGCTGAGCCGTTGGATCAGGGGTAAATGGGGACGGAGCTTGGCGGCCTGTGCCAGGAACCGGTCGAAAAAAACCGCCGTGGCAAGGAAGGGGAGTCCCAGGCCGGCGGAATAGGCCGTAAGGTAGAGGGCGGCCCTTCCCACCTGCCCGCTTTGCCCGGCCATGAGGAGGATGCTCCCCAGGATGGGGCCCACACAGGGGGTCCAGCCCGCGCCGAAGGCGGCCCCCGCCAGGAAGCTCCCCCCTATTCCCCGGGGCCGCCGGGTAATATGAAAACGTTTTTCGTAATTTAAAAAAGAAAGAAAATTGAAGATCATGTTTAGTCCCAGGATGATCACGATGATTCCGGCGGCGGTATTGATGATCCGGCTTAATCCGCCCATAAGCAGCAGGGTCCCGGAGAGGAGGATGCTTAAAACCACAAAAACCGCGCTGAAACCCAAGATAAAACTCATGGTTATGGGGATAAACCGGGGTTTGGGGGCCGGAATCTCCGGTAATTCGGGATCCGCACCCGCGGTTCTGCGGGGAGGCGCCGTCCCCCCCAGGAAACAGAGCCAGGAGGGGATGAGGGGAAGTACACAGGGGGATAAAAAGGAAAGCAGCCCCGCGGTAAAAGCCAGAAGGATCGACAATTGTCCGGTCATCTAAAAAAACACTCCCCTTACGGGCCGGCTCCAAACCCCGGTTGACGGGGAAAAGGCAATCAGCCCCCAAGTAAGCCTGCCCGCTTTTTCTCTTAAAATCAAGGGTGTTTTTTCAAAAAACCGAAGTTTTGAAAAAAGCTTCAATATTTTATCAGATTTGGCTTGACAATAATTGTGTAAATATGGTAGATTTTATAAACCATATTAAACCTATGTAAATTATATATTATAGGAGCCTTTGGAAACTCAAGCGGAGGGTAGATCAGGGCTTATCCGGCTGATAATGTAGGATTTAGCTTCTTTTCGGTATCCGAAGAAGGGGTTTTTAGTCAAAAGTCAGGTTCAAGAAATGTTTCTTATTTTAACGTTACGGAAGGAGATTGAGTATGAGTAATGCGAATTACAAGTTTGAGACCCTCCAGATCCATGTGGGTCAGGAGAAGCCGGATCCCGCCACGGATGCCCGGGCGGTACCTATCTACCAAACCTCGTCCTATGTGTTTAAGGATCCGGCCCAGGCCGCGGGGCGGTTCGCCCTAACCGAGCCGGGGAACATCTACACCCGGATCATGAACCCCACCTGGGATGTGTTTGAGCAGCGGATCGCCGCCTTGGAAGGGGGAGCCGCCGCCCTGGCCGCCGCCTCGGGCGCCGCGGCCACCGCCTACGCCATCCAAAACATCACCCGCACCGGGGATCATATTGTTTCGGATTTTCAGATCTATGGGGGTACCTTTAATCTTTTTGCCAACACCTTCAAGGACCTGGGGGTGGAAACCACCTTTGTGGACGGCAGTAACAGCGAAAACTTTGAGAAGGCTATCAAGGCCAATACCAAGGCCCTGTTTTTTGAAACCCTGGGAAATCCCAACGCCTCGGTGGTGGATGTGGAGGCCGTGGCACATATCGCCCACAAACACGGGATCCCCCTGATCGTGGACAACACCTTCGCCACCCCCTACCTGCTGCGGCCCATTGAATACGGGGCGGACGTGGTGGTCCATTCGGCCACCAAGTTTATCGGCGGTCACGGGACTTCCATCGGCGGGGTCCTGGTGGACGCCGGTAAATTCGACTGGGCCCAAAACGATAAGTTCCCCGGCCTGTCCAAGCCCAATCCCAGTTACCATGGGGTGGTCTTTACCGACGCGGTAAAGAACCTGGCCTATATCATCAAGGCCCGGACCACCCTGCTTCGGGACACCGGCGCGGCCCTCTCCCCCTTCAACGCGTTCCTGTTCCTCCAGGGGCTGGAAACCCTTTCCCTCCGGGTGGAACGGCATGTGGAAAACGCCCTCAAGGTGGTGGATTTCCTCAAAAACCACCCCCAGGTCGAACAGGTGAACCATCCGGTCCTGGCGGAACACCGGGACCACAAGCTCTACCAACGGTACTTCCCCAAGGGGGGCGCGTCGATTTTCACCTTCGAGATCAAGGGCGGCGCCGAGGCGGCCAAAAAATTCATCGCCGGGCTGGAACTTTTCTCCCTCCTGGCAAATGTGGCGGATGTGAAGTCCCTGGTGATCCACCCGGCATCCACCACCCACTCCCAGGTGAACGAAAAGGACCTGTTGGAGCAGGGGATCAAACCCAACACCGTAAGGCTCTCCATCGGCACCGAGCATATCGACGACATTATCAATGACCTCAAACAGGGCTTTGAGGGGGCAAAATAGAGAGCCCCGGGTTTTCGGAATTGCGCCGCGGGTCCTTCAATCTTTTGCGGAAGCCCCTTATAATAGAGGGGGATGGAGAAGGTGAGGGCCCCGCATAATGTAGAAACCGCGAACAACTGTTTGCCCCAGGAAGCATTTAACGTAATAATTTCAGGCATTACTGCGTCAAAGCCCCGCTTAAACCCCTGGTATTCATCCGAAAGGGCCGTTTTGTATAACGAAGATTGCCTTGAAGTTATGTCCCGGATCCCGGAAGATTCAATAGATATGATTTTTGCGGATCCGCCGTATATGTTGTCCAATAACGGATTTACCTGTCGGAACGGCAGAATGGTACCGGTCAATAAAGGGATCTGGGATAAGAGCGGCGGCTTTGAGGAAGACATGGTGTTTCACCATGAATGGATTACCGCGTGCCGGCGTATTTTAAAACCCGGGGGAACCATTTGGATAAGCGGTACCTATCATAGCATATATCAATGCGGGTATCTTCTGCAAAAAAATAATTTTCATATATTAAACGATATCGCCTGGTTTAAACCCAATGCTCCCCCCAATTTAAGCTGCCGTTTTTTTACCGCTTCCCATGAAACCCTCCTGTGGGCCAAAAAAGATAAAAAAGCAAAACATACGTTTAATTACGCAAGTATAAAAAACGGCCAATTCCCCGAAGATAAATTAAAAAAAGAAGCCGCTCAGATGAGATCCGTATGGTCCATTCCAACCCCTAAAAAAACAGAAAAGGAATGGGGAAAACACCCGACACAAAAACCGGTTAATCTATTGACCCGGATTATTATGGCGTCTACCGGCCGGGGGGATATCGTTTTAGATCCCTTTAA
>JAIRMO010000145.1 GCA_031258625.1 Spirochaetaceae bacterium
CTTTAAAAATCGCCTTTCAGGCGATTTTTTACCTTGCAAACTCCCCAAGGAGCCCCGATAATCGTGGTTTTTGCGGCACAAAGTGACGCAAAAACCCACAAGTGCAACAGGCTCCTAGGGCAGCACTGATTAACCTGTGGCTAATCAGTGCTGCCCTATTGGAGTCCCGGCGCCTGCCCCAGGACAAACGCTCAAGGATTTGCATCCTTCTCTTTTGGGCGCATTTCCGGCGCATGGGTTGTCGCTTGCGCGATAATTTCAAGAGGAAACCGGGCTTTCCGTTATAATAGGGTTTAACAGGCAAAGCCTGTTAAACCCTATTCCGCTTCAATCCCTTGCGTGTTTTCTGCGGAAGCCTTTTTCCCCACTATGACAGCGGTAAACAGGCGGCAGACGATTCTATACGTTTATCCTGGTACCTGTACTTATTTCCTTGACTTAAAAATCCCAAACAGGTAAGTTAAAAGGAGTTGAACCGGTTTCAAGGTTGGTTGATTGTATGCGAAGGGTACATACCCAAGAACCCGCTTTGCGGCGGGGGAGCTTTAGGGCGTTATAAAGGGTATGTGCCCTGAGATAAACGCCTTACCAAAACAACATACCCCGCCCTTCAGGGTTGGTTGTTGATTTTGAAACCCCCAGCGATGTTAAAAAGTAAAGGAGGCTCCCTATGCGGAACGCTACCCCTTCGAAATTTTCGAAGTGGCTGAATCCGGCGGCTATGGTCCTGGTTATTATAGGTATGGTACTCGTTGTCTTGTTGGGGACGAGTTTTTATATCGTCGATCAGACTGAGGAGGCGGTAGTCACCCGGTTTGGCCGGTTTTATGCTATTAATGGGCCGGGGCTGCATATTAAGCTGCCCTTCGGTATAGATCGCCGCTATGTGGTGAACGTAAAAAACGTACAGACCGAACAATTCGGTTTCCGTACCCTGACCAGCGGGGTTTCCTCCACCTATACGAACCAGACCAGTGAATCCTCCATGCTCACCGGGGATCTTAATATTATCGAAGTGGAGTGGATCATCCAGTACCGCATTGTGGATTCCAAGGCATGGGTGTTTAACGTAATGGAACGGACCGAAACCATCCAGGACGTATCCCGTTCGGCCATCAATATGCTGGTGGGAGACCGGGCGATCATGGATATTATGGGACCGGAGCGGAGCCTCATTGAGGCGGAGGGGACGGAATTTATGAATGAAACTTTCCGTAACTACGGCCTGGGAATCGATGTTATTGCGGTAAAACTCCAAAACATAGACCCCCCTGCGGGGGTGCAGGAGGCCTTTGACGACGTGAACAAGGCCATCCAGGATATGAACCGGCTGATCAACGAGGGGCAGCAGGTATATAACGAGGAGATCCCCAAGGCCAAGGGTGAGGCGGACCGGCGTATCCAGGTAGCCCAGGGGTATGCCACGGAACGGGTCAATCAGGCCAACGGCGAGGTGGAGCGGTTCAATTTGGTCTACAACGAGTATCGCCGGGCCCCGGAGGTTACCCGGCAGCGGCTTTATTATGAAATGATGGAAGAAATTTTTAAAGAAGATACGGGGACTGTCCTTATCGACCGGAATCTGGATAATTTCCTCCCCTTACAAAACCTCAATTCCCCCGGCGGAAATACGGGAGGCCGGTAATGAAAAAATCCATCGCGGTATTGGCGGTTGCCGCCGTGATTGTCATCGGCGTCCTGGCGGTCGGCCCCTTTTATGTTATTGATGAGGGGGAACAGGCGGTGATTGTTCAGATGGGAAAACTCGTGGGCGTGGTAACCGACGCGGGGCTCCATCTAAAAATGCCCTTTATTGATGAGGTGGTCCGGTACCCCAAACGGATCATGGCCTGGAACGGGGAACAAAAAAGTATGCCTACCCGGGAAAAACAGTATATTTGGGTTGATATTACCGCCCGGTGGAGGATATCGGATCCCCAAAAGTTCTACGAGTCTATTTCCACCGTGGGGGCGGCCTATTCCAAACTGGCGGAAATCATCGATTCCGAGGTACGGACCGTGGTGGCGGAAAACTATCTCCGGGAAACGGTACGGAACTCCAACATCATCATGGAACGGAGCGGAACCGCGGATGCCCTGGGGCTAGGGGCGGATATTGATCCGGGGCTCATCACCGATTCGATCCAGCCCGGCACTACCTACGAGGCTATTCAGAAGGGGCGCCGTCAGTTGGCCGAGGAGATTCTGGCCCGGTCCCGGAGGATGGTCCCTGAATACGGCATAGATCTTATCGATGTGGTGGCCCGGCAGATCCGCTATTCCGACGAGCTTACCCAAAGCGTCTATGCCCGGATGATCAAGGAACGGAACCAGATCGCCCAGGCCTTCCGGTCCGAGGGGGAGGGGAAAAAAGCGGGCTGGCTGGGGCGTATGGACAACGAGCGGCGGTCCGTCCTTTCCGAGGCCTATGAAAAGGCCGAGGCCATCCGGGGCGCGGCGGATGCCGAGGCTTCCCGAATCTACGCGGAGGCCTACAATCAGGACCGGAATTTCTTCGATTTCTGGCGGGCGGTAGAATCCTACCGTACTACCATACCGAAGTTTGAAAAAACCTTTTCCACCGACATGGACTACTTTAAATATCTCTATTCGCCCCAGGGCAGATAAAGCTGGGTAAAGGGGGTAATCGTGAAGGGCCTTGGGATCCTGCATCTTGAAATTGATGGTACCGGGGTTTTGGGGTTTGATACGGGTCTTAATGCCCAGGCCTTTGCCCAGGCGAAAATGGCCCAGTTTGTTACCCAGCCGGGGTATATCGTAAGCCCCGGAGGATCGGTTGAACCCTGGAGGCCCGGGGGGGTCATTGAACGGGAAGGGACCATGGTCATCTGGGGGCCGGATTTTGATGGGGAAGGGCTGGACCGGATAGTTTCCGATGGGACCGGAAAAGAAGCGGCCCTGGATGCCCTGCGGTTCTGGATTAAGGCGCGGATCCTTTTGGAGGGCCGGGAAAGCTCTCCCTTTCCCTGGCCCGCGGGGGCTCTCGTGGCCGCCTCCGGCGCCATTCTTTTTCCGCCGGAACGGATCCTGCGGCGGGTTCTGGAAGCGGCCGGGGGCGATTTTTGGCTGGCCGGAGCCGCGGGTTGGGTACACCCGGACCTTACCGGAGGGGAGGCCGCGGCCTATGCCGGAGCGGCTATGTTGTACCGGATATTCTGCGGAGTCGGGGCTTTTCAGAACCCGGATATAGACCTGGTCCGGCAGGATATGCGGGAGGGGTTTTTTATTCCGGCCCGGTTTTTAGCTTTGGGGTTGGAGGAGTCCCTGGACCGGCTTTTGGAGGAGGCCCTGGCCCCGGTAAAACATTTTGTTCAGAAAGGAACAAAACGCCCGGGCCTGGAATCCCTGGAGGCGGCCTTAGGCGCCCCCGGTTCCCGGAAAAGCGTTTCCTATATCCGGGAGCTGACCGGTGAAGAACGGGTAAAACTCAACAATGAATTGGAACAGTTTAAAAAAAAGAAGGGCCTCAGGGTAAAAACCAAGCGGTTCCTCGTGAGGAATACGGCAATCATCACCGGGTGCCTTATAGCCCTGGCCGCGCTGGCTTTTTCCGTGGGGAGTATCCTTTCGGGAAGGGCCAATAGGCCCACCACCCGGGGAATGAGCCCCCGGGAAGTAGTGGAAGCCTATTATGGGGCCCTGGAAGCCCTGGATCATAGCCTGATGGAGGCTTGTGTTACCGGAAAGGCGGGAAAAGACGATATCGCCCTGGTGAGCAACCTCTTTGTGATGAGCCGGGTCAGGATGGCCTATGAAATGAACAACCCCGTGATATCCGCCCGGGAATGGCTGGACGCCGGGGGGGGGCCCACCGATCAAACCGTGGTGGGGATTACCGGTATGGATCTGGTGGAATTGGATACCGACGGGGCGGACGGGGAAGTGCGCTTCCGGGCATCCTATACCCTCTGGCTGCCCGGTTCCTCCGCTGAAATACCGGAATCGACAGAACCGGCGCTTGAAGATTTCAAGGCCTTTCCCCAGGGAACTTTCTATCGGGATGATCTGTGGCTTTCTTTGCGGAACGGCCTTTGGCGTATCACCGATATCCGGCGGGAAAATCCCGGGAGTTCAGGATAGGCGCCGTCAATGGTCCCCTTTTTCCGATGTTTGAATGTTTAGACCACGGATAGACCCTGGATAATCCAGCAATTCAAAGTTTAAAAAAGGTTCGTTCAATCTAAAAATGACCAATGGTTTTGTAAGGATATGGTCGTTTTTTACCATAACGTTCCCTTTTTTGGCAGCAATTTTTACTTTTTGGGGAGAGAAAAGACGCCCAAAAAAGTTTACCTGGGGTGGCGGCGGGCAAATCGGGGGGGGACCCGCGGGGGGGAACCGCTTTTTGCCCGGCCGACAGGCGCCCGCTAAGCGCAGGCGGCAGCGGCACGCAGTAGCGTGTTGACGAAATAAGGCGCCACGGCGTAGGCCCAATAAAGGCCGCTGTTTAGGCCAAGGCATCAGGCCGCCCCCGGAAGTTCTTTTAGGCGTCTTTTCTCTCTTTATGCCTATTTAAACAATGAATTGCTGTGGATAATCAGTATCATCGTAATGCCTCAAAATAAAATCTTACCGAAGGACTGGATGCCTCATAATAAAAAATCTTACCCAAGTTAACTATCCTCAAGGGCAGCAGTGGCAAGGGACTGCTGCCGCATGAGATTCTTCCGGTGGTTCAGTTCCATCAGCG
>JAIRMO010000196.1 GCA_031258625.1 Spirochaetaceae bacterium
CCGCAAATCATCCAGATAGGGGCCGGCGATATCTTTCTCCGTTTCCGCCATGGGCTTTCCGACCCGGCTTGGGTCAAAATGGCCGCTCACCAGGCCCCCGTTGCTGTACACCACGGCAATGGTTTTCTCGTAGGGTTTTATCTCTTCCACCTGTTGCTGAATGGCGGTTATCTCAATATCGATACCCATGGAACCCACAAAGCGGCCTTTGTTTTTGATCGGCATGACGAGGGTGGTTACCAGAAGCTTGTGGCCGTTAATGTCATATTCATAATAAGGTTCTATGACGGTCTCGTTCCCGGTCTGTTTTGGGATGAGGTGATAGTCCCCCACCCCGGGGACATCGTAGTCCGCCAGGGGTTCCATGGTTACGCCGGCGGGACCGCGGAACCAGTAGGGAATGAACCGTCCGGTGTGGTCCGTCCCCGCCGTATTGGCAAATTCCGCGTCCAGGCCGTCCAGGGCATTGGGCTCCCAGACGCTTGAGGCGGCGAAAATGTCGGGGTTTTTCTCCACCATCGTCCGGATCATGGTATTAAAGAAATACCGCCGTTCCTCCCGGTCTATTTCTTCATAATTCGACATCACCTGGCCGATAGAACGAGCCGTATCCAGGTAAAGTTCCAGCCAAGTCCTAATTTCCAGGGCGTTTTCTTTAGCTAAATTGGTCATTTCATTATTGATAAGACCGCGTATCTGCTTTTGGGCGAGGGCCAGAATAGTCCCCGCCAAAGCGATAGTTCCCGTGAGATTCAATATGATAATCATACTGATAAGTTTCTTGCCTATTTTCATAAGGGTGTACTCCTCAAAATCCTCAAACAAACGAAACCATTTCAAAATATCCGTATTTGAAACAGTATCTTTAAATTCAAACTGTTCCGGGCCGGAGCTCCGCAGCGAATTCCGAAACAGGTGAATATTACTAAAAATAGTAATTTGATCCAATATACATTACTAATTTAGTTATGTAAATGAGGCAGGACGGGGGTATATAAATGACCCCCGCCGTGGGTTCTCCGGCTCGAAAGGGTGGTGTTTTTAGTGAAATTTAGCGGAATATTGAAAATTTCGATCAATTTAGTAAAGCAAAATTGCCCCTCAGACTCATATACTCTCTATGAGACCGCTACGAGTATTAAAACAAGGGGTATGGTATGAAATCCGTACCCGTATCAACAACCGGGAACCCCTGTTCCGCTTAGGGACAGGCGCCGCGGCGACTGTCCCCAATAAGGCCCTGGCCCTCTTCGCCCAGGTGTTCCGGGAGACGAAACGCCGGTTTGTCTTCGATGTTCGCGGGTTATGTGTTGAGGACGACTGGCTGACGTTTTACATTAAGCCGGCGGACGGGCTGGAACTTCCGGCAATCATGAAGTGGCTGAAACAGGTGTTCGCCCAACGGTACAACCGGGCGGAAGACCGGATCGGGCATATCTGGGGGGACCGGTATGGGTCGTGGATACTGGAAGGGGAGCCGCCGGAGGGGGAGTCCGGAGCGGGGCGAGAGGATTCATCCCCTGGGGTCAGACCCCGGTATGGGGAAACGGCGATCCAAACCGCTTTTCCCCGCATATTCCCCCTTCTCCCTGCCCCTAGCCCCGGATAAGCGGCTCTAATCCGCCCTGGGGTCCGTATAAACCTCCATTTCCGCCTCAAGTCGAAAGGGCCTTGGGGGAAAATCCGCTCGAATGAGCCTTCGTTGGAATAAAACGCCGCCCAAGATGCCGCATCGGGCCGTCAACGACGGGGGGTCATTTCAGCCGGGGAATGAGCTTGTCGACCCGTTCTTTATACCGCTGGGGGGACAGCCGGACGGCTTCCTGCAGGTAGCTTACCGCCTCGGCGTTATGCCCTGCTTCGGCGGCGTTGAGCCCCAGGGCGTATTGAACCAGGGCCTGATCCGCCCCGTATTGCAGGGCCAAACGGTAATACGATTCCGCCGGCTCGTATTCTTTTTCCTCAAAAGCCAAAAGACCCAGGTAATAATAGGGGACATAATGGCCGGGGCGCTGATCGACGGCCTGTATAAAACACATTTCCGCCCGGCTATAGTCTTTGGCGGTATAGGCCGCCTGGCCTTCATCGATAAGCTGTCCAAAGGTTTTCCGCCCGGCCAGGTAGTTTTGGAACTCATTCTGGAGGGTGGTTATATCGGCCCAAAGGGTGATCCGCTGCATCACCCGTTCGGAATTAACCGCCGCCGAAACCGAATCGGAAAGGATCAGAAAGGACTCAATGAGGGTTCTAAAATAATCCGGGTTACCGCCGTTCAAAAAGAAAGAAACCAGGGCCCAGGAAAGGCCCTGAAAATTTTCAGGCGTCCCCCGGACATCCGCCAGAAGCACCGGTTCCAGGGGGGGGAGGGGCTGCCCCAGGTTCTTAAGCGGCTCAAGCCAGGATAAATTTTCTTCATAGGTCAATTTTCCCGTGGTAGGATCAAACCCCAGGGTATTAAAATATATGGCAAACCCTTCCTGCATCCAGGAAGGGGGGGAAGGGATAAAGGCCCTAAAAAATTGAATAAAGGCCTGATGGGCCAGGGTCCAGGCTTCTTCCGGGCTGCCCCGGAGTATTATCAATTCCCGCCGTTCCGGTTGGTTGTAATGAAGGTATACCGCTCCTTCCCGGGTTCTTCCCAGCCGGGAGGAAACATAGGCGTTATAGGCTTCCCGGTTTTCAAAAGCCCGGATCAAAAGGGGGCTTTGGAGTTTTTGGCCGTTAAAATGGAAAAGCCGGTTATACTCGTTAAAACGTTGTTCCATTTCCCGGGCCAGGATATCCGCGTCGGCCTGTCCCCTTTGGGAAAAAACCCGATAGTACCCCCGAACAGCTTCGGCCATTTCTAAGCCGGTCCCCTCCTGAGCGTAAAGGGAACCGGACAGGACCACGCTAAACACCAGGGCGTTGAAAATTTTTTTCATCATATCCTCCCGTATTAGCTCCGGTTAAGTTGAAGGAACGGTACGAGTCCCTACTGTATTATTTTATCGATAATAATATTTACCTCTTCAATAAGGATCCCCGTATACCGTTCAATATTTTCGATTAAGTATTGCCGCAATTCGTGGATATTCCCCCCCAACTGGGTTCCATAGGGAACGTCTATGGTAATGACCAGCCGGTATCCGGCCTCATCATCCTTTACCGAGATTTTTTTTATCCGGATATTTTGATTATATTCATCCACGCAGTGAATGACCATCTGGCTTAAAGCCGCTTCGGAAATAATAACCTTGCCCCGTTTGGAGTATTCCGGCCGCACCACGGATTTTTCATGGACCTTGGGGGTCGGGCCGATGGCGTCGGGCCCGTTTTTCCGTTTGAATATCTTGATGGCGTCATAAAAAATATTGGGGTAGTTCCGCTTAATCTCGATGGAGGGTACGGGAATAACGTGTTTCCCCTCCACCTTCCGGGTTCTGATGGCCCGTTCGATTTCCTCCTGGGAGGCGATATCCTCGATTTTTATGATTTTACTCGGCGGGGGGAGCTGTAACCGGGCGGCGATTTTAATTACCATCTTTTCTGAGGTACCCAGGATAAGGACTTTTTTAAATTTTTCATTCTGAAGTTTCCGGGCGACTTCATCCCTCCGGGCTTTTTCGTCAAAAAGGGCCGCCTTAACCGCCGCCAGGAAGGTTTTTTCTTTTTTAGCCGAATGGCCCGCCACGATACGGTTGTCCCGGATCAAAAGGCCGTCGTCTATGATAAAATCAATATCGTACTTTTGGGCGACCAGTACCGCCCGAAAACTTTTACCGGTACCGCTTTCACCAATCAGCGCGTAGGTTTTGATTCTTCTAAGGGTCCAAAAAAGGCCTTGAAACATTATCTTAAGTATAACATGAAAAAATCGTTAGCGGGAGTGAGGGGCCGGGGGTTTTTACGAATTTCTCCCCCAAAAGTTCAGGTATTTTTTGAGAGAAAGCCTTGGGAAGGGGCGCTTCCAGGATTTTAGGGACAAGGGGTATTCCCGTTCCGGTGAATTCCAGGGAACAGGCATGGAGAAAGAACCCCGGCCCCCCGGCGCCCCCGTATTTCCGGTCCCCCGCCAGGGGATACCCGTGAAGAGCCGCCTGGGCCCGGATCTGGTGGGTCCTGCCGGTGGTTATTTCCAGCCTTACCAGGGAATAACCGGACCCGGACTCCAGGGTATATACCCGGGTAAGGGCTTTTTTTGCGCCCCCCTCCCGGTCCCCAGCGGCAAAGGTTTTCCTTTGTTCCCGGTCCCGCCAAAGCCGGTCCTCCCAGACCGCCCGTTCCCCGGGATTTCCCGACACCAGGGCCAGGTAGTGTTTTTTTATTCCCCCCTGTCGGAGGAGGGCGCTGAAATTCCGGGCCCCCTCCAGGCTGGTGGAAAAGGCGATGATCCCGCTGGTGGGCCGGTCCAGCCGATGGAGGGGCCCCGGCTTAAAGGAGAGGGACCGAGGGAGTTTCCCCTCAAGGTACCCCAGGACCAGGGTTTCGAGACTTTCCGGCCCGTGGACCAACATCCCCAGGGGTTTATTCAGGAAGAGGAGCCCCGCCCCTTCCCAGAGTATATCCGGAAGCGCCCGGGCCCCCAAGGAACCCGCCGCCGGGTAAAAGCAGGGGGAAACGGAAAGGCCGGTTGCTTTGAGGATTTGAATTCGGGCCCCCGGGGGCACCCGGTCTTTTACCCCGCCGGGTTTCCCGTTTACCAGGACCCAGCCTTTCCGCAACAGCCGGTATACCCCGGAAAGGGGCAGGTCCGGCAGGGCTTTCCTGAGGATCCGGTCAAGCCGGCGTCCTCCGTCATCATCGCCGGCGCTTAATTCTAAAGCCATAACGGAAGTATACCATAAGTTACCGTTGTTTTCAGGCCCCTTGGGGGGGATACACGCGGAAAATTTTTTAGGGGAGACCGGTGGAACAGGAATTCAGGTGATTTGGGCGCATTTCCGGCGCAAAGCACCGGAAACCGGGCTATCCGCTATAATCCCTTGCGCGATCTTGCCCGCCGCCCCCCATTGGGGTATACTTTATATACAGAGGAGCCCCCATGACCGCAAACCGCGAATACAAAGACAGCCTCTTTGCCTGGCTTTTCAGCAACCCCGACACCCTCAGGGAACTCTACGGGGCCTTGTCCGGCGTCCCCCTC
>JAIRMO010000207.1 GCA_031258625.1 Spirochaetaceae bacterium
TTATAAGGAGAGGCCTTTTATGGCGGTAAGTACATTCAAACGGGGCTTGCGGCTTCCTACCCGGAAGCACGCCACCGAGGGGAAGCCGGTAGAACTGGCGCCGTCCCCAAAACAGGTGACTATCCCCATTAACCAGCATTTCGGGGCGCCGAATAAAAGCCTCGTGGCGGTGGGCGACCGGGTAACGCGGGGGCAAAAAATTGCCGATGCCGCCGGCCCCGGACCCATGACGGTTCCGGTTCACGCATCCATTACCGGAGTAGTAAAAAAAATTGAGCCCCGGACTCAATCAAACAATACGGAAGGGCTCTGTATCGTTATTGAGGCCGAAGCTCCGGCTGAGGGGGCGGCCCGGAATGTGGATGACACCCAATACCTTCCCCCCCTGGACGTGACGGCCTGTACCAGAGAAGAAGCCCTGGCGCGAATACGGGAAGCGGGAATCCTCGGCATGGGGGGGGCCGGTTTCCCGTCCCACGTCAAGCTGGCTCCGCCTCCCAATAAGCCCATCGACCTTATCATCGCCGACGGCGCCGAATGTGAACCCTACCTTACCACCGATGAGGCGGTTTTAACCGAAAAACCCCACCTGCTGATCCAGGGTCTGGCCATTGTGATGCGGATTACCGGAGTGAAGCGGGCGATTATCGGTATGGAAGATAACAAGGCTTCCCTCATCCCCATGCTGGAACGGGAAATCCGGGTGGGTAATGTCCCCGGAGATATTTCCATCGGTCTTTGCCGGACCCGCTACCCCCAGGGGGGCGAAAAAATGCTGATCACCGCCCTGACGGGCCGGGAAGTTCCCTCCGGGGGCCTCCCCATGGACGCGGGGTGTATCGTGCAGAATGTGGGTACCCTGGTGGCCATTGCCGAAGCCTTTACCCTGGGGAAACCCCTTATTGACCGGGATTTAACGGTCTCAGGCGGGGCCTGCAAAACTCCCAAAAACATCCGGGCCCCCATCGGCACCTTCCTCACGGATCTTCCCCCGGAATTTATGTCTATAGACACCGGCCGGGTACGCAAAATTCTCTATGGCGGGCCCATGATGGGCAGCGCGGTTCCCCATTTGCAGATACCGGTTCAGAAAAATACCTCCGGGATCATTCTCATGACCGGGGAGGAAACCATCGCTGAAGAGGAAGGCCCCTGCATACGGTGCGGCCGCTGTATCCGCAACTGCCCCTGCCGGCTTTCCCCGGTGATTATGAACATCGCATTGAACTCAAACGACCTGGATTACGCCGTTACGGCGGGGCTTATGGACTGTATTGAATGCGGAAGCTGTACCTATATATGCCCCGCCCGGATCAAACTGGTTCAGCGGTTCCGGGTTGGAAAACAGCGGCTTCGGATCCGGAACCAGGCCCTCCAGGCCGCCAAAACGATACCCGCTTCTCCGGCGGCGGCCCCGGAGACCCCTTCCGCCCAGGGCGCCGTTCCGGCATCTTCCGGGGCGGTAAAAGGTTAAAGGAGTACCCATGGCACAAACTACGGAAACATCCCGAAAGGACCCGCTGCCGGTATTCCTTTCATCGAGCCCCCATTTTGCCTCTCCGGTGAATTCCCGGCGGCTTATGGGAAATATGCTGATCTCCCTGACCCCGGTTTCGGCCTACGGAGTGGTTATTTTCGGCCTCCCGGCCCTGCTGAATATCATCGTGTCTGTGGCCGCCGCCATTCTGGGGGAAGCAGCTTTCAGGAAAATCACCCGGCAGGATCTACGGATGGCTGACCTTTCGGCGGGGGTGACGGGGCTCCTTCTTGCCCTGATCATTCCCCCCTCCACCCCCCTCTGGATGACCGCCCTGGGGGCGGTTTTCTCGGTGGTGGTGGCCAAAGAATTTTTCGGCGGCCTGGGGGCCAATGTGTTTAACCCCGCCCTCATAGGCCGGGCCTTTCTCCTGATGAGCTTCCCCGCGGCCCTGACTAAATGGCACTTCCCCCAGGGGCATTTTGTTACGAAATTCACCGACGCCATGGGTAATCCCGCTCTGGTAGACGGGGTCAGCGGGGTTACGCCCATGAACATCCTCAAGGCCGGTTCCGGCGCCGCGGGGATAGGGAAAGTGTTTGCCGCGGCGAACCTGTCTTCTTCGGCGGATTACTGGTCTACGGTAAAGACCCTTTTTACCGGCAACCACGCAGGTTCCATCGGTGAATCTTCCATCCTGCTGATCCTGGCGGCCCTGATCTTCCTCCTGGTTACCAAAACCATTGACTGGCGAGCCCCGGTGGGGATGATCGCTGCGGGGGTTCTTGCGTCCTGGGCTCTGGGGGTGGACCCCCTGGTGGGCATCCTTGGGGGGGGGATCATGTTCGGCGCGGTGTTTATGGCCACCGATTATGTTACCGCCCCCTTAACCGCCAAGGGCAAGCTGATCTTCGGATTTGGCGCCGGGCTTATTACCATCCTGATACGGAAATGGGGGAGTTACCCCGAGGGGGTTACTTACGGCATCCTGGTGATGAACGGGATCACCCCCTTCCTGAACCGGCTGCTGCCGAAAAAATACGGCTTTGTCCCGAAAAAGAAGCCTCCCAAACCGGCCAAAGCCGGGGAGAACAAGGGGGCGGCGTCATGAAAAATATGATCAAACTGGGGATCACCCTGGCGCTTTTTGCCGCCGCTGCCTGCGTGATGCTGGCCTTTGTCTATTCGGGCACCGCCGCCATCATCGCCCAGCGGCAGCAGGCTGACCTTGAAGCGGCCCTGAAAGAACTGTTTCCCGAGGCGGACGGTTTTCGGGAAATTACCGGAATTCAAAGCCCCGATCCCTCGGTAACGATTGAAAGCCAATACGAAGCCCTGCGGAACGGGGAGATCGCCGGCGCGGCCCTCCGGGTTTCCCGGGGGAGTTACGGCGGGCCCATCAAGGTGTTGGTGGGGATAAGCGCCGGCAATACCGTCACGGGGGTTAAAATCCTGGAACATCAGGACACTCCGGGGCTGGGGGCCAACGCCGCTTCGCCCACCTACTTTGTGGACCGGGCCGCGGGGATCACCTTCTACGGCCAGTTTGCCGGAAAAACCGCCAACGATCCCTTTGTGGTAAAGGACGACGTGCAGGCGATCACTGCCTCCACCGTTACCAGCACGGCGGTTGCCGCCGCGGTCAAGGCCGCCGGAACAGGCGCCGCCGCCTGGCTTGCCGGAAAAAAAGTTGAAACAGACGCCGCCCCGGCGGCTTCGGAAGACGTTTTCGCCAGGGAGGACGCTGAATGAAACGCTTGTTTAAAATATTTACCAACGGCCTCATCCGGGAAAATCCCCTGCTGATGCTGATGATCGGCCTCTGTTCCAGCCTGGCGGTAACCACCGCGGTGGCCAACGGAATCGGCATGGGCCTTTCCATGACCTTCGTGATCCTCATGTCGGAGATTGTGATCAGCCTTTTCAGGAAACTGATCCCCGAGTCCATCCGGATCCCCGTGTTTATCATCATCATCGCCGCCTTTACCACGGTGATCGATTATGTCCTCAAAGCCTGGTTTCCCGATCTCTCCAAAGCCATGGGGGTGTTTATCCCCCTCATCGTGGTGAACTGCATCATCATGGGCCGGGTTGAAGGGTTTGCCTCCAAAAAGCCCGTGGGGGACGTAGTCTTCGACGCCCTGGGCATGGGTCTGGGGTATACCTGGGTGCTTACGGGAATCGCCCTGATCCGGGAACTATTGGGTTCGGGCACGATTTTGAGCGTCCCGGTGCTTCCCGCAAGTTATCAGCCCATCCTCTTTTTCGTGCTGCCGCCGGGGGGTTTCTTCGTATTCGCCCTGTTTATCGCCCTTAATATTTTTATCAAGTCCCGCCTGAAAGAGCCGGGGCCTGCCCCTGAACCCCACTGCGCCGTGACCGCCCCGGAGGAGAAAAACGCATGACCTTGTTCAAAATTTTTATATCCGCCTTCCTCATTGACAATGTGGTACTGATGCGGTTTCTGGCTCTCTGTCCGTTTATCGGGATGAGTACGGAGGAAGATAAATCCATAGGCATGGGGCTGGCGGTAACCTTTGTGACCGTACTGGCAACCTGCGTTACCTGGCCCATTTTCAAATTTATCCTGGAACCCCTGGGGCTGGTGTTTCTCCAGACCCTGGTGTTTATTCTGGTTATCGCCTCCCTGGTTCAGTTGGTGGAATTTTACCTCAAAAAATCCGCTCCCGCCCTGTACGGCGCCATGGGGATATACCTGGCCCTGATCACCACCAACTGCGCGATCCTGGCGGTTACGCTGGACGTGATAAACAACACCTGCCCTTTTACCGGCGAATCCTACACGTTTGTTGAATCCATAGTGTATGCCCTGGGTGTAGCCCTGGGCTTCCTGCTTTCCCTGCTGCTGATGGCGGGAATCCGGGGCAGGATTAAAACCAGCCCGGTTCCCGGTTTTTTGAAAGGAACCCCGGCGCTGTTTGTCATTTCGGCCCTGCT
>JAIRMO010000009.1 GCA_031258625.1 Spirochaetaceae bacterium
TACAGTATGAAAAGCTGCCGGGACGGTTATCCCCGTCCGCAATTTGTTCGGGAACCGGATTCCTGGAGCTGCCTAAACGGTTCCTGGGATTTTGCCTTTGACGACCGGAAGGAAGGGATGGCGGGGGAATGGTTCCGCTCTTTTCCCGGGGGCCGCACGATTACGGTTCCCTTTACCTATGAAACCCCTCAAAGCGGCATCGGGGATCCGGATAAGCACGAGGTGGTATGGTACCACCGGAAGGTCCCGGTTGAAAAAACCAAACATCCCGGTAAGAGTGTCATCCTCCATTTTGAGGGAAGCGATTACCGCACGGAACTCTGGGTCAACGGCGCCTTTGCCGGGACCCATGACGGGGCCTACGCCCGGTTTTCCTTTGACATCACCCCCTTCGCCAGGGACGGGCAAAACGACATCACCCTGCGGGTGGAGGATTCCTTTGATACTACCCAGCCCCGGGGCAAACAACGCTGGAAGGATGAAAATTTCGGCTGCTGGTATATCCAAACCACGGGAATATGGAAAACCCTCTGGCTGGAATATGTTCCGCCGGAGCATATTTGTTCGGTTAAACTGACGCCCCTCTTTTCCGAGGGCAAACTGAACATTGAGGCGGAGGTCCGCTCCCCCTGTTCCGAATCAGCCCCGTGTTTTCTGGAAGCGGCCGTCAGTTTTCAGGGGACCCCCGTTACCAGCCTGGTTATCCCGGTAACCAAGCCGCATCTGGAAATGACGGCGGATCTGGTTAATACCGGCATCCATGAGTGGGGTTTCTTCAGTTGGACGCCGGAACATCCCCATCTCTACGACATCAGTTTCCGCCTTTTTAAAGCGGGGAATACCCTGGATGAGATTCTCTCCTATTTTGGGATGCGGGAGATCCGGATCGACGGTTCTGCCATACTCCTCAACGGCGCGCCCCTGTACCAGCGGCTTATCCTGGATCAGGGGTACTGGAAAGAGAGCCACCTTACCCCCCCGGACGAGGAAGCCCTCATCACCGACATCGACAAGGTATTGGCCGCGGGATACAACGGGGTACGGAAACATCAGAAAACCGAGGATGAACGGTTTCTCTATTGGGCGGACGTGAAGGGCCTCCTGGTGTGGGGCGAGATGGCCGCCGCCTACGAATACCAGGATGGGGGGGTAAGCAATTTTACCCGGGAATGGATGGAAATTATCCGGCAAAACTACAACCATCCCTCGATCATCACCTGGGTCCCCTTTAACGAATCCTGGGGAATCCCGGCAATCAAGACCAATGCCGCCCAGCAGCACTTTACCGAAGCCATTTATCACCTTACCAAGACCTATGATCCCTATCGCCCGGTGATCACCAACGATGGGTGGGAGCATACGATCTCGGATATCATCACCCTCCACGATTATGAGGAAAGGGGGGAAGATTTCTTTGACCGGTATTCCGATTTGGACGCTATCCTGGACAACCTGGTATACCACAACCAATCTAAATCGGCCTTTGCCCGGGGCTACGGGTACCGGGGCCAGCCGGTTATCATCAGCGAATTTGGGGGCATAGCCTTTAACCACGACGGGGGCTGGGGGTATGGGAACAAGGTAAACACCGGGGAAGAATTTATAAAACGTTTCGACGCCATTACCACGGCCATTAAAAAGATTGACCGGATATGCGGATATTGCTATACTCAACTTACCGATGTCCAGCAGGAGATAAACGGCATTATGGATATGGAGCGGAAGTTTAAAGTGGATCCGGATATTCTCAAGGAGATAAACCAACGGCCCGTGAGTACCCTGTATCGGATGGACCGGTAATGGCGGCGGATGAAAAACCGTATCAACCTGGATCTGTATCAGCCTGAGAAATCAGCGGTGGTTTTAAAGGCCCTTGCCTCGCCGGTACGGCTTAAGATGCTGTACACCCTGGTGGAAAGATCCGGGCTGAATATCAGTGAGCTCGCCGAGCAATTCCGGCTGCCCCTTTCGTCGGCGGCCCTCCATGTCCGGGTGCTGGAAGATGCGGGCCTGATATTTACCCAGGAAAAACCGGGGGTCCGGGGGGCTCAAAAAATATGCGCCATTTTGGCGGAAGACGTGTACCTCAACCTGTTTCACCGGGAAAAAAGCGATAAACCCACAAGGGATGTGGGTTATAATATGCCCCTGGGGAACTATTTTGACTGTTCCGTAACCAAGCCCTGCGGGATCGCGGGAAGGCGGGCGTTTATTGGGATTGAGGATTCGGAAAACGCCTTTTACAGCCTGAACCGTATTCACGCCCAGCTTATCTGGTTTGCTACCGGGTTTCTGGAATACCGTTTTTCCAACCATTTTGTAAAATCCGAAAAGCTCCTGGAGTTGTCTTTTTCTTTTGAAGCCTGTTCCGAGGCCCCGGGTTACCAGAACGACTGGCCCAGCGATATTACGATCTGGATAAACCATCAGGAGGCGTTCACCTTTCGCAGCGCCGGGGATTACGGCGGTAAACGGGGCATATACAACCCCGATTGGTGGCCCGACACTTCCACCCAATACGGAGAACTCCACCGCCTGGAAATCTCCGCCCGGGGCTGCTTCGGTGACGGAAGGAAGTCGTCGGATCTAACCCTGGAGGATCTCCGGATTTCCGAAGGCGAATATATCTCCTTCAAGATCGGGGTGAAAGAAGACAGCGAATGTCCCGGGGGGATCAACCTCTTTGGAGAACACTTCGGCAACTACCGTCAAAATATCGCCATGGCCGTAAAATTGGAACGATGAGCCTCCGCGGCGCCCGCCCCCATAGGGGGCTAAACTTGACCCATAAAAATTTCAAGCAGAATTTGTTTGGAATTTGAATTTTTTGAACCCTTTACTAAAGCAGAACGGCCGATCAAGCACATATATTCTCCATGAGACCATTACGCGCATTAAAACAAGGGGTGTGGTACGAAATCCGTACCCGCGTCAACAACCGGGAACCCCTGTTCCGCTTAGGGACAGGCGCCGCGGCGACTGTCCCCAATAAGGCCCTGGCCCTGTTCGCCCGGGTGT
>JAIRMO010000015.1 GCA_031258625.1 Spirochaetaceae bacterium
GGGGGGGTAATTCTTTATAATACAAAGAATTATGGAACACCTACAGACCACCTCCGTTTTTTCGGAATTTTTTGTACTAAAATATCCGAAAAAACATTAAATTCAAAATTCAAGTCAAATATTATAATAAAACACAGTATACACGGCGGGTAAATTTTTGTCAACAAAATTGTCGCTAACAAGTGATACGTTCACCCCCTGGGGAATTGCTGAGGGGTGTTCCATCGTTTTTGTTAGTCCAAAAGACGGATAATGCCGATGGGACGGCCCGCGTCCCGGGCGATTTGTAGCGGGATTTTACCGTTTTGGTTCCGGATGTTTTTATTGGCCCCCAATTCAAGCAATAAACGGACGGTTTCTTCACCGGCGCCATTATACCGGGCCGCATAGTGTAATATGGTATCGCCCGTGTGGTTCCGGGCGTTAATAACCATCCCGCTGAAAAGGGCCCGGATCGCGGACGGCCCCTTATCAAGGACCAGATAAGCGGGGATCCGCCCGTCCTTGGCAGGGGCAAAGATGTCCGAACCATTGTGAACCAAAAACCGCGCCGTATCCCAGGCCTCCAGATCCACGGCCAACCGCAGGGGGGTACGCCCCTCGCCGTCAAGGGCGGCGGTTTTTCCCCCCCGTTCAAAAATAAGCCCCAACAGGGAAAGGGACGCCCCCTGCTGAATGGCGATATGCAGGGGGGAACGTCCGTTTTCATCGACCATTTCAATCCGATCCTTGACAAGTAAGTTCCGGAGGATATGGGGGGAACCGGGATTTTTCAGGGCGATGAGGAAAGGACTTTCCCCCCGGATGTTTTTCGCGTGAATATCGGAACCCAGGTCTAACAACAGGACGACCAGATCAAACCGGTCCATGGCTATGGCAATATGCAGGGGCGTATCGCCCCGGACATCCCGGATCCGGGGATCCACCCCGGCGGCTACGAGGAGTTCCACGATTCCGGTTACCCCCGACCGGATGGCTTCAATAAAGGGGGTGGCCCCCTCATTATCCCGGGCCTCCACATCGGCGCCGTTTTCGATCAACAGCCTTACAAAACCGGGCATTCCAAACCGTACCGCATCGTGGAGGGGCGTTTTTTGATTGAGGCCGTTGGGGGCGTTTATATCCGCCCCGGCCTTGATAAGGGCATCCGCCGCGGTCAGGGTATTCCAGCGGATCGCCGTGTGGAGGGGGGTATTCCCCAGGTTGTTCTGAGCGGAAAAATCCGCTCCCTGGGCGATCAAAGTCCGAATCGTGGCGGGGGAATTCACCTTAACCGCCTCAAAAACGGGGGTTTCCCCGGCATAGTTTTTCGCCTCAACGGCCGCCCCCTTTTTGACGATGACCGGAATATAGGTGTTCAGTCTCCACTGGGCCGCATAATGGAGCATGGTATTGCCCAATCCGTCCCGGACCGTTATGGCCGCGGGGGTCAATGCCCATTCCCGTAAACCTCCGGGGGCGTTAAGTATCAGGGAAACGGGGGTTTCCCCCACCACATTTAGATTAAAGAGATCCAGCGCATAGGGGGAAGACAAAAGGAATTTCCCGCTTTCCTCTTCGTTTTGCCGTATCGCCATATGGAGGCTCGTGTCCCCCGATCCGTTACGGGCGTTAATCCAGGCCCCTTTTTCTATAATAGAACCTATCAGTTCGGCAGTCCCGTGGTTTTTGATGGCTTTATGCAGGATGGTATTACCCTCCTGGTCCCGGTAGGAAACGGTTTCCGCGGTAATTAAGGCCGGCAAGGTTGGACTATGATTCCACATCGCCCGGTCAAAGGGGGTTATCCCCTGATTATCCGCCGCAAAAACATCCGAATTATAGGACAAAAGCGGGGCAATATAAGAAACCATATTTTCCTGAACCGCAAAGTACAGGGGGGTCTTACCGTCATTATTACGGATCGATACATCCGCGCCCCCGGCAAGCAGCCGCTGAATAAACTCAACATCCTGGTGGAGGGCAATCATGCTATGGAGGGGGGTGTCACCGTATTCGTTCCGGAGGTTTGGATTCCCCCCCCTGGTGAGGAGGATATCCAATACTTCCCGGTGCCAATCCAGGGGAGCGGTCAGGTGCATGGCGGTATTACCCAAGTTGTCCCGGACATTTATATCCGCCCCTCCGGCAAGGAGCAGTTTCATAATATCAATATGACCCATCCTGATCGCTTCATGAAGGGGAGTGGCGCCGAGGGCATTGCGGACATTGACATCCGCCTTTTTCTCGATTAAATATTCAACAAATCCACGGTAATTACCCGCCGCGGCATAATGCAGGGGCGCGTCTCCGTTGGGGCTGATTATGTTGTAATCGGAACTGTTAACCGCCAGGGCCAAATAACTAAACAAGGGGGTTTCCGAATACGCTCCGGCAAGGAAAAGCTGCTCCGCGGTTTTGATGGCCTTGATGCTTTCGAGCCGGCTGAGGGCAAGATCCAGGGCGGTTTTCCCCGCATTATCCTGTTTGCCGATGGACCGGCTGTTATCCACCGCCGTTATATAGGGGATCACCGGGTAATTTTCCATTTCGGCGGCGAGATGCAGGAGGGTCTTCCCCTGGGAATTGGTGCTTTTTACGGAGTCGGGGGTAAGGATGGCAAAAAAGTAATCTCCTCCCCTGACCAAGGCATTACGGGCCAGGATTGAATTATCTTCATGGATATCCGCGCCGGCCTCAACCAGAAGTCGGACAATTTTGTTATTGGCTTCCCGATCCCGCCGGATCTGTTCTAATCTTTCGGCGGCTTTTTTCCGGAAAATCTTCCAGTTTAACTCGTTTTCCGCGATGTCCCGCTGTTCGGCTTCCAACTTATTGAATTTTTCAAAATTTTCCCAGGTGATCCTGAGGGGTGTCCGGCCTTCCCGGTCCTGACGGTGTACATCCGCCCCCAGATCGATGATAAACGCAACCAGGGCATCGTCCACTAAATCAACCGCCATATGTATCGGCGCCCTACCCTGACCCTGAAAATCGGCGTCTAGAGAATTAACATCCAGCTTACTCTGGAGAAATTCCCGGGCTTTTCGTCTGTCGTCCAAAGAAAGCTGGTTCCATACGGGCTGGCTTTGACATCCCAAAAAAATCTGAAAAGAAATAACCACAAGAAAAAAAATGGATCCAAAACGCATGTCACTTCCCTTTATAAGAGTATTATACACGAAAAATAAAAAATTTGTTAGAGGGATTTCCGGTATCTGATACCAAAAACCTTAAAAATGAAGAATCCCGGAACAAGCGGCTAAACATGGCCCGCAAAAATTTTAAAGGGTGTTTTTAAAGCGGTGTTTTTAGCGGAATTTGTTCGGAATTTGAAGTTTTTGAAGGTTTTACTAAAGCAAAACGGCCGATCAAGCCCATATATTTTCCATGAGATCATTACGTGTATTGAGACAAGGGGTGTGGTACGAAATCCGTACCCGCGTCAACAACCGGGAACCCCTGTTCCGCTTAGGGACAGGCGCCGCGGCGACTGTCCCCAATAAGGCCCTGGCCCTGTTCGCCCGGGTGT
>JAIRMO010000035.1 GCA_031258625.1 Spirochaetaceae bacterium
AAAACAGCTTGACAAAATCGTTGCCAAAATCAATAATCGTCCTCGCAAGGTTTTAGGCTGCCTGACTCCTTACGAAGTTTTTTCGCCATAAAATTCGCACTTCAAAAAAAATTCCGCGATTTTAAACAAATTTCACTAAGAATACCGCAAATACCGCGATTCGATCCGGTGAACCAACGGTGGAGGGTAAAAAGTTATGGGTCAAGTTTAGATCATACCCCGGAATTCTTTAGGGTAACCACCCCCCCGTGTTGCGTCAAAATAAAATCTTACCCTGCGTAAGTCTAATTTCTTTATAGACTTAGAGTTACAATATGCCCATTTAGGGTTTCAGACGACTTTTAAACCTCTTTGTAACTCTTTGTCTGTCTGGAATTAGCTCGTTGCATAATTCCTTGAAATATAATGACTTAGGTCAATTTGGGTAAGATTTTTATTTTGAGGCATGGTTCCGTTTGGGTAAGATTTTTTATGGCGCAACGCGTTTCCTTGACATTTTAGTTAGGTTTTGCTAACCTATAGTTAATATGGGCTAACTGAAAACCCAAAGGAGACTGACCTGATGCCTTTAGCTTTAGCCAGACCGGGTGAAAAAATTTCAATAAAACGGATTGGGGGCCGGGAGGATATAAAAAAACGGCTTGAAACACTGGGTTTTGTAGTGGGCAGTCCCGTTACGGTGGTGTCCGAGATAAACGGGAACATCATTGTCAATATAAAGGACTCCCGGATTGCCATAAGCCGGGAGATGGCGGACAAAATAATGGTATAACCCCGATATCGGAGATTGTTGAGGCGGTTTCAAAATTGGCCATGCCAGACCATTGGATGGAAGAAGTATGAGAACCTTAAAGGATGTCAAGCCCGGGGAGACCGTCAGTGTGGTTAAACTCCACGGGCAAGGGGCGTTAAAACGCCGGATCATGGATATGGGTATAACCAGGGATGCGGAAATCCTGGTACGGAAAGTGGCTCCCCTGGGAGACCCTGTGGAGGTATATGTCCGGGGTTATGAACTCAGCCTCCGTAAAGCGGATATTGATATTATTGAAATCCGCTAGTACGAGGAGGAATCATGGCCATAAAAATCGCCTTAGCGGGCAACCCGAACAGCGGTAAAACCACCCTTTTTAACGTCCTTACCGGGTCAAATCAGTTTGTGGGAAACTGGCCGGGGGTTACGGTAGAAAAAAAAGAAGGCCGCCTCAAGGGATATAAGGACGTAACGATCATTGACCTGCCGGGGATCTACTCCCTTTCCCCCTATTCCCTGGAGGAGATTATCTCCCGGAACTACCTTTTGGAGGAAAAGCCCGACGTGATCCTCAACATCATCGACGGGACCAACCTGGAACGGAACCTCTTTTTAACCACCCAGCTTTTGGACATGGGGATCCCCGTGGTAGCGGCGGTGAATATGATCGACGTGGTGGAAAAGGCCGGGGATGTTATCAACCTTGAGGAAATGACCAAAGCCCTGGGCTGCAAAGTCCTGGCGGTGTCCGCCCTCAAGGGGAGGGGGGTACGGGAAGCGGCGGAAACCGCGGTAAGGGCTTCCGTCCAGGCCGCGGGGAATATCCCCTGTGTTTTTTCGGCCCCCGTGGAAAGGGCCCTGGATAAAATTACGGCCCTTTTGGGGGATAGGGTCCCCCAAACCCAGGGGCGTTTTTGCGCCCTCAAGGTCTTTGAGCGGGACGCGAAATTCGCGGAAAAAATCAGCCTCCCCGGGGCGGAGGCCCTGATCCAAGAAGCGGAAAATGCCCGGGGGGATGACGCGGAGACCATCATCACCGAGGAACGGTACCACTATATCACCGGCATACTCCCCAAGCTGCTCAAAAAGAAGCCCCGGGGAACCCTCAGTCCTTCGGACAAGATCGACCGGGTGGTTACCAACCGTTTTGCCGCCCTGCCCATCTTTGCCGTGGTGATCTTCTTGGTCTATTTTATATCGGTAACCACCGTGGGAACCTGGGTAACGGACTGGACCAATGACGGCCTTTTCGGCGAAGGCTGGCATTTAACCGGGGGCGGCGCCTTTGTGGAGGCGATGGAAGCCTTTGAAGCCGGCGGGCTTGCGGAAGAACCCGCCCCGGAAGACTTTGGCCTTTGGGCGCCGGGGATCCCCGTGGTGGTAGGGGGCTGGCTGGAAGCCGCCGGGACCGCGGACTGGCTCAACGGCCTTATCCTGGACGGGATCATCGCCGGGGTGGGGGCGGTGCTGGGTTTTGTTCCCCAGATGCTGGTCCTCTTTATCTTCCTGGCCGCCCTGGAAGCCTGCGGGTACATGGCCCGGATCGCCTTTATCCTGGACCGGATCTTCCGGCGCTTCGGCCTTTCGGGCCGGAGCTTCATCCCCATGCTGATCAGTACCGGCTGCGGCATTCCCGGGGTGATGGCCTCCCGGACTATCGAGAACGAACATGACCGGCGCATGACCGTAATGACCGCCACCTTTATGCCCTGCGGGGCCAAGCTGCCCATCATCGCCCTCATCTCCGGGGCGGTTCTGGGAGGGACCTGGTGGGTCGCCCCCAGCGCTTACTTCTTAGGGGTCTTTTCGGTGATCCTGTCGGGGATCATCCTGAAAAAAACAAAAATCTTCGCCGGGGATCCCTCCCCCTTTGTGATGGAGCTTCCCGCCTATCACCTCCCCACGGTTACCAATATCCTGCGGAGTATGGGGGAGCGGGTCTGGTCCTTTATCAGAAAGGCCGGCACGGTGATCCTCGTCTCCGCGGTGATTATCTGGTTCCTTTCGAGCTTCGGTTTTACCGGTGATGGCTTCGGCATGGTGGAGGACCTCAACCAGGGGCTCCTCGCGGCCCTGGGCGGGGCCGTCGCCTGGATCTTCACCCCCTTGGGCTTCGGTACCTGGGACGCCACGGTAGCCACCATCACGGGCCTCGTGGCCAAAGAAAACGTGGTGGGTACCATGGGGGTCCTCTACGGTTACGCGGAAACGGCTGAAGACGGCGCCGAGTTCTGGGACGCCTTTGCCGCCAACTTTACGGTGATCTCCGCCTATGCTTTTTTGGCCTTCAACCTCCTGTGCGCCCCCTGTTTCGCCGCAATCGGCGCCATCAAACGGGAAATGAACAACGCCAAATGGACTTGGTTTGCCCTGGCCTACCAGACCGCCTACGCCTATGTTGCCGCCCTCGTGATCTACCAGTTGGGAACCTTCTTTTCCGGGGGCGGCTTTGGGGCCGGCACGGTATTCGGTTTTGCGGCGGTGGCGCTGCTGGCCTACCTCCTGGTGCGGAAGCCGGCCGGCAAAACCAAGCCCGCCGAAACAAGCCGCCGGGCCGCGGTGTAGGACAAACAAGGAAGGCTTATGAAAACCTTTGTTTCGGAAAATCTTTCCACCATTATCATCGGCGCCGTGGTTTTGGGCCTCGTCGCCTTTGCCCTGGTCAGGACCATCCTGAACCTCCGCAAAGGCCGGTCCGCCTGTGGCTGCGGCTGCGGATGCGGCGGCTGCGCCAAGGCTGAGCCCAGGGCAAAAAGCCGGTAACCCCGGCGCATCCTACTGGCAACAAGTTAAGGATATGCGTCTTTGAAAAAGAGTGGGGGTAGCGGAAAACCCGCAAAGCGGGGTTGGAGCGAGGGGGAGCAGCGTCGAAAAAGGCTTTTCATGGGGTCAGACCCCTGTTTTTTTGGCGCAGCGGCGCTCCCCCTTCTTAACTTGTTGACAGTGCGGCGCACCCTCCCCGGCCCGGTTACCGGATAACCGCCGAGAATTTTAACCTCCTCCTTTTGGGCGCATCCGGCCGCATCGAACCTCCGGTTCGCCGCAGCCGGACCGGGCTTTCCGCTTAAATAAATTTTTGGCGGACAGGTCTGCCAAAAATTTATACCGCTTCAATCCCTTGCGCGTTCCCTACGGCGGCCTTTTTCTCCTCTATGCCGACGGTAACCATGCTGAATACGATTCACGGTTTTAGTGGAATTTATTTAAAAACTGAAGTTTTCCAGAGACTTAGTAAAGCAAAGCGCCCGCCAAGCGCATATACTCTTTATGAGACCATTACGGAGACTGAAACAAGGGGTGTGGTACGAAATTCGCACCCGCATCAACAACCGGGAACCGCTGTTCCGTAGGCTTAAAGCCCTGGTACTGTTTGCCCGGGTTTTCCAAGAGACGAAACGCCGGTTTACTTTCAAAATCCGCGGGCTGCGTCTTGAGGATGACTGGCTGACGTTTTACATTAAGCCGGCGGATGGACTGGAACTGCCCGCAATCATGAAGCGGCTGAAACAGACCTTTGCACAGCGGTACAACCGGGCGGAAGGACGAATAGGGCATATCTGGGGGGACCGGTACGGGTCGTGGATAGTGGAAGGGGAGCCTGTAGGGGAAGAAAGTGGGATTTCAGACATCGGGGTCAGACCCTATTATGAGGAACGGGCGGTCCACCCCCCTTGTCCGCCCTTATTCCCGCTACCCATCGCCCCTGTACCCGGATAAGGGGCGATAATCCGCCTGCGTCCCAGATTATTCTCCATTTCTACCCTAAGACGAAATCCCCTTCGGGGAAACATCTACCCTAAGGCCGGAGATCTAAGGAGAGGAGGCTTCAAACACCAGGGTCAGACCCCGGTAGGCACTCACCGCCCCACTCGCCTAGGGTCTGACTCCGTGGACACCTACCGCCCCGCCCCCGTCAGGGTCAGACCCCAGCAGGCACTACTCGCCCAGGGTCTGACCCCGTGGACACTCACCGCCCCCGCCAGGGTCAGACCCCGTCAGGCGCCCACTGCCCCGCCCCCGCCCAGGGTCAGACCCCCAGCAGGCGCCCATCGCCCCGTCCCCGCCCAACGTCAGGGTCAGACCCCAACGGACAGCCGCCACAACACCACGTCCCGGCGCGCCCTCCCCGGCCCGGTTACCAATAGGGGGGCCGAAAAGAAAAGGGGCCGGGACCGAGGATCACCTCGACGACGCCACCGGCGGGCAGGGGGTCCAGGTCTAGAGTATGGTAAAAACGCCGGAAGGAAAACCCGGTCCCTTTCTCCTCGGCCGGGGGCGGGAACCAGGCGTAGTAGGCCCCAAGCAGGGAAGATTCCCCCAGGGGTCCCGAAAGAACCGGCTCACCGTTCCGGCGGATCCCCCGGATCAGCCCCCGGCCCTCTCCCCCGATAAGGGGGAACCGCTCGTCAAAAAACACATAAATCCCCTCCAATTCCAGGGTTCCCCCGGGGAATTTCAGGTGAACCACCCCGGAGGAGCCGGCCCGTTCCGGGGTGGGCCCTAATTCCAGGCTGAGGGAATAGGTCCCGTCCCCCCGGCTGCCAAGCAGCCCCAGGGTTTTTCCTTCGGGGCCGATCCGGGGGAAACGGAGAAAGGAGTAACCCAGCCAGACCACACAAAGCCCCACGGGGAGGAACAGGAAGGCCCCGGCCCGGGGAAAGCGGCAGGCCCCGAGGGAAATCAGGGCGATGACCGCCGCCGGAAGGATCAGGGCCGGGAGCCGGGGGAGGCCCCCGGGGGCCTTGAGGATCATCGCGGTAACCACGACGATTACGGCGGAAAAAATCAAAAAAACCAGGGATACGATCCGGTCCCGGCACCTCAAGGTCAGATCCCGCCGGAACAGCGAGAGAATACAGCCCAGGGCGGCCCCGGTCAAAAGGGCGCTCAGGTAGAGGAGGTCCCGGAAAAGGGCCGCGGTATCAGAGCCCATAAAGTTCGGTGTACTTGTCTTTTATATACTCCAAAAAGGGGGCCACCGAAAGTTTTTCCCCTGTTACGGTCCTGAGTAATTCGGCGGGTTCCGGGCGGCAGCCCCGGCTGTAAATATTTTCCCGGAGCCATTGGCGGATGGTTTCAAATTTGCCCTCCCGGATCCGGGTTTCCGCCTCCGGGAGGTCCCGGCGGAGTTTTCCCCAAAATTGAAGGCTGTAGAGGTTCCCCAGGGCATAGCTGGGAAAGTACCCAAAGGAGCCCATAGACCAATGTACATCCTGGAGGACCCCGTCGGCGTCCGTGGGGGGTTCCAGCCCGAAGAATTCCCGCATGAGGCCGCGCCACGCGCCGGGCAGTTCCTCAACCTGAAGGGTCCCCGCGAAAAGCCGTTTTTCCAGTTCAAACCTGAGGATAATGTGGAGGGCATAGGTTACCTCATCGGCTTCCACCCGGATAAGGGAGGGCCGGACCCGGTTGACCGCCCGGTAAAAAGCCTCCGGCCCGGTTTCGGAAAGCCGCCCCGGAAAACGGGCCTTGAGCCGGGGAAGCCAGAATTCCCAGAAAGGCCGGCTCCGGCCTATCACATTTTCCCAGAGCCGGGACTGGGATTCGTGGATCGCCATGGACGCGCCCTCGGCAAGGCAGGTGCCCCGCAGTTCCGGGGCGAACCCCAGCTCGTAAAAGGCGTGGCCCGATTCGTGGATGGTGGAAAAGATCCCCGACAGGACCTGGTTCGGGTCGTACCGGGTGGTGATGCGGATATCGTCAAAGCCCAGGGACGTGGTAAAGGGATGGGCGCTGGTATCCAGCCGGCCCCGGCGGGTGTCGAATCCCAGCCCCTCCATCAGTTCCCGGTTGAACCGGACCTGGTCCTCCACCGGATAGTTCCATTCCAGAAAGGCGTCTTCCGGCGGGGAGGCCCGGCCGATTTTTTGCAGCAGCCCGGTCAGCCCCTCCCGGAGGGGGGTGAAAAGCGCCTCGGTTTCCCCGGCGGTAAGGCCCGGCTCATAAACATCCAAAAGGCCGTCATAGGTCCGGGGGCCCTCAAAGCCCCAACACCCGGCTTTTGCGCGGGCAAAGCCGATCATGGCCTTGAGATGAGGCGCAAAGGAGGCAAAATCATTGTTCCGCCGGGCTTCTACCCAGGCGGCCTGGGACAGGCCCTCCGCACGGGCGGCGTCCCGGACCAGCTCCCCGGGGAGTTTAACCGCCCGGTCGTAATTCCGACGGAGGACCCGGCAAAAATCCCGCTCCAGGGGGGATGCGTCCTCCGCTTCCGCCCGGTCAAGGAGCCGCCCGGTTTCGCCGTCCGTAAATTTCCGGTGCCAAATACTTTGCAAAAGGGCGATCTGTTCCGCCCGCTCCTCTATCCCCCCCGGGGGCAGGTTGGTTTCCTGATCCCATTGGAGGACCGCCGCGGCCTTTTCCAGGCGCCGGCACTCCCGGTCTATACAAAACAGTTGTTCCCAGAGCCGATTCATGGTTCCTCCCCATAACGCTTCATATAAAGAGTTTACCCCATTTCCGGGGGCGGTGTCAGTCACCTTTTTTCAAAACAAATGCCCGGAAAGTTAAACTTCCCGGGCATTTACACCCCTGTATCCGCCGTGCCGGAGGATTGCACAGGAACAAAATGAAGGACTTCTATGTCTAACGAACCGGGATGTCCAACGGACCGTCCATGATTCGTTTTTTTCCCTTTTCTCCGCTCCTATGCAATCCTCCGGCACAACAGGAACCACCTCCACCCGTTCCGGCATACCCGCGGGTATACCGGAATCCAGGGTTTGGTTATGGGGAAGGTGTATATGGAGTAATCGTTATGTCATCCGCCGTTACAGGCCAACCAACCGCAAAAGCGGCGGCATCAATATCAACCACGATTTTTTTATCCATAGCAGCAAAATCCACTCCGAGATCTATGGTTACTTCTGTGTCACTTACCCGAGTGAAAAAACCACCCGAAATAGTTGCAGAACTATCAATAGGATCATTTCCCATGGTATTAGTAAAGTGCCCTATCACAAGAGAAGGCTCCGCCGCAAATTTACCGCCATTGGCTATTACTATCCGTATATGGGTATTTGTACCAGTACTAAGTGCGGACTCTTTATCGTCAACATCCTCCTGCTGAGTAGTAGCCACCGTTATATTGCTGGCAGCTATTGTGCCTGATGTTGTAAAGGCAGTTTTGGCGATCTTAAGTCTAAAGGAGGAAGAAACATTATCAGCCGGGGTTCCGACAGTAATGACCGCTTTGGTTTTAGCGGTATTAACAACCAGTGTTCCGGTCCCAATGGCTATACCGTTGGGGCTTGTAGCCGGGTGAATTAAGGTAAAGTTACTAATCGAAGGAGTGGTGGCAAACGTATGAGCATCCCCCAAGGTAATCGTGATATAATTATCATTATTGGCCGGGGTAGTGGCCAAAGTGATAATACTCGGTGCGTTGGTGAGGGTTGTGGCAGCGAAGCTCACATCGGCTGTTTGGACAGTAGGATACCCCACCAGGGCGCTTTGCTTAACCCCGATTTTTATCGGTCCCGTTCCGGCTGCCGCCGTAAGCCCATAAATTGTTGCCTTTCTCCCATCGGCGCTTACTGTTACATCCGAACCCACATGAGTTTCGATCGCAGAGTCGTTAGGGAAGTGCGTAAAATAGGCGCCCGTAGTAACCTCCGAGGCAAAAGACCCCTTTGACAGGGATACTTCAATAGCATTATTCCCCTTCGCCGCGTTAGTACTCGTTGCTGGTTGGGGAATATCAACATTGCCCTGATCCACGGTCCCGACCGTTACATCTGTTGCGGAAACAACCTCCCCCGTCAAGGCCTCTTTCGGAATACGTACCGTAATCTTCTTTGCCTCGCTTACCGGTGAAGCATCCGCACCCCCCCCTGTGATGGTGAGGATTTTTCTATCAGGGCTTATTTTTAGTACCGGAGTGGCCCCAGGCCTAAAGTTTGTATCCTCGTAACCATCGGTTTTTATCTCGAATGTACCGGCGGTCACACTCGCCGCAAATGAACCTTTACTCAACTGGATCCAAAGGGCGGTATCCCCGTTCGCGGAATTTGCCGTTGCGGTTACCGTAAGGTCCTCTTGAGAAGGCCCCGGTAATTTGTCAGTACCGTCATCGATCACATTGGGACAGCCGGTTAAAATAAGAAGCGTTATACCAAGAAACGCCAGACTTCCAAAAAACAGATTCCTTTTATACATGAGAATCCTCCTTGATAAATATCCCCGGGCTCCGCCCGGACTTCCACGGAGTTACCGCGGACCATAAAAGGACTGTCCGCAAAAAAACATACCGGAATGGCCAAAACCGCCGCAAACCGGACGTATGCGTTCTTACGGGGTCTCTCCGGCGGTAAAACCTCCGCCGAAGCGCCTCTTTTAACACACCAAAAAGACCGGCATTGCGCCCGTTTTACCCCAGGGGGAACAAACAGGACCCAATACCATCACCAATTGGGGAATACCCCGGCAGATACAAAAAAACAAACTAAAACAGAATTAAACACATGAAGAACTGAAGAACCCGCTGTTTCCCGGGGAGGGAAAACTGTTTTATACACCCATTGGACCGTTCAACCATGTTTTTCAAAAGAAACAACTATTTCTTTTGAGGGGAAATAACCAACAAAATTTTAATTTTCTCCCCCTTTTCTTAAATATATAAAAATTAGTTTTATTTTGCAAGAAAAAAAATTGAAAAATTAAAAAAAACTGCTTTTTTGACCCCGGAGTATGACCTAAACGTGACCCACAAAAATTTCAAAGGCTATTCTTAGGGCAACGCTGATTAACTTGACGCTAACCATCGTTGCCCTATTATTTTTCTCGTTTTTCTACGAAAAACTGCGAAAAAACCACATTAAAGGAGCACCGATTTATTCTCGATTGAATAAATCAGTGCTTCCTTAGCGGAATTTGCCCGAAAATTGAAGTTTTTTAATGACCCAGTAAAGCAAAACGGCCGGTCAAGCGCATATATTCTCCATGAGATCATTACGGATACTGAAACAAGGGGTATGGTACGAAATCCATACCCGTATCAACAACCGGGAACCGTTGTTCCGCTTCCACAAGGCCCTGGCGCTGTTCGCCCGGGTGTTCCGGGAGACGAAACGCCGGTTTATCTTCGAGATTCGGGGGCTCTGTCTTGCGGATGACTGGCTGACGTTTTATATCAGGCCGGCGGATGGGCTGGAACTGCCCGCAATCATGAAGTGGCTGAAACAGGTGTTTGCCCAGCGGTACAATCGGGCGGAGGGCCGGATCGGGCATATCTGGGGGGACCGGTATGGGTCGCGGATACTGGAAGGGGAGGCTCCGGTGGAGGAGGAGACCGGATCGGGGCGGGGGGATTTGGATACGGGGGTCAGACCCCGGTACGGAGATTCGGCGATCCAGGCCGCTCTTTTCCCCCTATTCCCGGTTCTCCCCGTCCCTGCACCCGGATAAACGGCGCTCATCCGCCCCGGATTCCGAATCGGCGTCCCTGTCCTCCCCAAACCGAAAACTTCTCGGGGAAAGATCCGCCTGAAACAGGTATCATAGATCTGAATTGCGGGTCAAGTTTAGCCGCTCTGCCTCCCCCGCAAAGCGGGCTCTTGGATTGGTTGATCCTGGTACAAGTGTTTTTTCAGATCGGGTCTTGGCCGCCGCCGGATTCCTGAAAATTGGCCAGGGGTTCGGTTAATTCGTGGCCCGCGCTGTCCATAAACCGGGCCCGTTCATCGTCATCATCGGCGATGATGCTGGCCGCCAGGAACCGGGCCACCACGGTTTCGGTGGTGTAGGCCCCCATGGGAACCGCCCCTTCCCGCCAAAGCTCCCGGGAAGTGGTATAGCCGGAAAAATCGACAATTCCCTCCTGCTGGGAACAGCAGTAGAACCGGGCGCCCCGGCGTTTTCCCGCGGTAAACGCCCGTTTAAGGGAATAGGGGCCCTCCCGGAAGCCCGCGGTTCCGGTGTCGTATAGTTCCAGGAAAAAGTTTTTGACCCCCTTGTCCATAAGACACCCCAGGTAATCCGAGCGAAGGCCCGGGTAGATCCGGATCACACACATGGAGTTGACCGCTTCCTCCAAAAGCTGGGCCAAAACATATTGATCCGCCTCCAAAGGGCCGGTGAGAAGGGAGGTGCCGGAAAAAACCGGCCCCATCATATTCCAGTTCCTGAATCCGTCGGTCCCTATGCGTTCAAATTTGAGGTTCAGCGGGGACAGGACCTTGCCCCCGTGGACCACATACACCCCCTTGGGTTTGCACAAGGCCAGATCCACCGCCTTTTTCATGGTCCGGGCCGCCTCCGAGGAGGTCCCCGGCGGGGTGGAGGATGCCGCCAGGACGATAGGGGCCCCGGCATCGGCAAAAAGCCAATAAAGCAGGGGGGCCGTATAGGGCAGGGTATCGGTGCCGTGGGCCACCACGATGCCGTTGGCGGTACCCGAATTGAGCTTGCCGGCGATGGTTTCTATAAGGACCGCCCAATCCGCGGGAACGATTTCTTCCGAAAGGAGCCGTCCCACCTGGATGGATTCAAACCTGACCTTGGAGGCGTCGTTATTCCCGCTTTTGGCCAAAAGCTCCCGGAGGACCTGTTCGTCCCCGCTTTCCACCGCCCCGTCTTCCCCAACCCTGCCGGAAATCGCCCCCCCCAGGGATAAAACATACACCAGGGAAACCGAAAGCTGCTCTTTAAGGACCTCCTTAACCAGGGCCGGTTCCGCAAGGCCCGCGGTTTCCTTCATAATGATACCGGTTAAAAACTGAATGGGCCCCGCGTCCCCCTCCCGGATCCGGCGTACCTCCTGGGGATTGGCCTTGATCACCGACTTTACGATGGGTTCAATCGTGTTCCGGTCCGTGATCTGCTCCCACCCCCGTTCCCTGATAATGACCTCGGGGGGCCGGTTTTCTTCCAACACGGCGGAGATCGCCTGTTTCGCGATGCTTCCGTGGATCCGCCGCTCCTTAAGCATGGCGAGGAGCCTGGAGAACCGTTCCGGCGTCAAGGGCGCTTCGGAGAGGCTAAACCCGAAACGTTTACATTCCTTGACCAGGTAAGAGGCTATCCATTGGGCCGCCTCCCAACCGTCCGTTCCCAGGGACAGGGTTTTTTCATAATAATCGGCCCGGCTCGTTTCGTCACAGATAAATTCCGCCTGATGCTGGGTAAGGCCGTAAGAAGCCATCAGCCGGTCCCGCCGGGCATCGGGTAATTCCACGGTAAAATTGTCCAGGGCCTCCAGGATATCCGGCCCGGGAATAAAGGGCGGGACCCCTTCGACAGGGACAAAACCCGGGGGGGCCTCGTTGAGCCGTATCTGGAAAGACTCGGTGGCGTTTTTCGCCTCGTTCCATAAACGGCTTTCGGGGACTACCGTACCGCCCTGGGTAATAATTTCCTCCTGCCGGATAAGCTCCGCGTTGACCGCCTTGGTTACAAAATTAAAGGAATTGAGGTTCCGCAGTTTGACAAAATGAAGGGGCGGGTCCGGATACGGGGCGATACCCACATAGGCATTACAGCGGATCACGCTTTCCAGGGAAAGGCCGGGGATAAGCTCCAGATACTGGATCAGCCGGCGCAGATCCGATAAAAAAACCTCCGCCTCTTCGCCGATTTCCAGATCCGCCGCGGTTTTTATCCGGAGGCTCGGCATACCTGCCTGGGAATAGTCCATCCTGGTCTCCTTACCCTGGTGGATGAGCCGCCCCGCGTCCTCCTCCAGGCGGACCTCGGTGATGCGGATCCGCTTTTTCCTGCGGTGGAACATGATATCCTTGACCGCGTCGGCCCCCAGTTTGATGGACAGCCGGGACAGGGCGTGGCCCTCCGGGGTGGGAGGGGTATTGAGGTTTCGTTCATAGACCGCGTTTTTTATGATACCCCCTTTCAGGCTCCGGATGAGACGATAGGCCTTCCTGACCGCCATGAGGTTAAGCTGGGGCAGCGCCCCCGGTTCTTCCCGGCAAACCGGACACGAGCCGGCTGTCTCCGGGGTATCGGACAGGCAAGGACAAAAGGTTTTGATCCCCGTCATCAATTGAATTCGGACTTCCAGGGAAATATAGGATTTTAACAATGGACTACCCTCCTTCTACAATCCCTGTTTTTTTCAAATTTATAAAAAACGGGCAATAAATCAGCATTCATTTGATAAAAAAATAGTGGAAAATTTACCATAATGAATGTATAATAAAAAAAACCTTGAAGCAATAACCGTAATTTGACTTTTAGGTATTCACTGAGTAACTTCGACTGGATATATACATCTATGGTAAACCGCTAAAAATTGAAGTTTTTAACGGTCCCTAGATAAGGAGCCGTTGTGTGACAAAACGAGATTTCCCAAAAATTCACTTTTATGATCAGGATTTTGTGGATATTTATGACAAAACGTGGGCCTGGATTCAGGATTGCTGGGACTTGGGTAATGAAAATAGCATTATTGAGGGGAAATTTTTTTCTTATCCCGGCAGTACCGTGATACGGCAGCTTGAGGCTATTTTTTCCTCTTTTTTTCTGGTCTATTCCAACCGGATCTACCAGGCTTATCCGACTTTGGACATTTTTTATGAACGCCAGGAGCCCAATGGCGCGATCCGTTCCGCCTATAACCTGGTAACCGGCCTCCCGGAGGTAGATCCGGATAACCCCGAAGGGGTGGGGCTGCCCCTTTTTGCCTGGGCGGAATTCAATTTGTACCATAAATCCGCCAACAAAAAACGGGTCAAGGACGTGCTTCCCATCCTCCATAAGTATATGGAATGGGTTGATTCGGTATTTAAACGCTCCAACGGCCTCTACCATATCCCCCTGGCCGCCACGGAAATGTCCAACGCCCCCCGGGAAGAGGCGGCGTATCCGGTGGACTTCAACACCATCATGGCCATCAATGTCCTCTATATGTCCGCCCTGGCGGAGATCCTCAACGACAAGGAATCCAGTTTTCACTATAAACGGCGGTATTTTTCCCTTAAAACCCGGATCAACTCCCTGATGTGGGATGGGGAAGACGGGTTTTATTACGATATTGATATCAATGAAAAACGGCTTCCCGTAAAAACCATCGCCGGTTACTGGCCCCTCCTGGCGGAGATCCCCAATGACGACAAGGCGGAGCGGATCATCGAAAAGCTCTCGGACCCCCGCTTCTTTGGGGCCCCCCACCCCTTCCCCACGGTAGCGGTGAGCGATCCCGCCTTTGACGAAACCGGTAACGGTTTCCGGGGGTCGGTCTACCCCTACCTGACCTTTATGGTCATCAAGGGGCTTGAACGGTACCAGCGTTGGGATTTGGCCCGGGATTTTGCCATCCGCCACCTTTATTTTGTCCTGGACTCCATGAGCCCCGACGGAAACCACCACAAGGGTAATCTCTGGGAAGCCTACCTCCCCTTAAAAGAAGGCCCCGCCCAGTGGCCCGCCAAAGAGGGCTTCCCCCGGCCCCAATACCTCACCTACGATGCCCTCTCCACCATCTGCCTGACCATCGAAAACATCGTGGGCCTTTTCATCTCCCTCCCCCGGAAAACCGTGGACTGGATCATCCCCAACCTGGAAATCATGGGGGTGGAAAACCTCTCCCTTAAAAAGAACATGATCACCATCCTCTCCAACAAAAGCGGCCGGGGCTGGGAGATCCACATGGAAAGCGAAAAGCTCTATTATTTTACTATCAATATTTTGGGGAAAAAGAAAAAAACCCTCCCCATCCCCTCGGGAAAATGTTCCATGTTGATCGATAAACTGTAGCGGTATACGCAGGGGGAGAAGAACCGTCTGTCTAAGCGGCCGGACATTACCACGCCAGGGATCTTCTTCCCTATAAAACGCCCTGTCTATACCCCCCGCAGCCGCCGGTTTTCCTCCTCCAGCCGCCGGATTTGCTCCTGGACTTGCCGGTTTTCCTCTTGTACTTGCCGGTTTTCCTCTTGTACTTGCCGGATTTGTTTCGCGTATTCCGCCGCGGCCTCTTCCCGGCCTTCTTCCCGTTGTACCGCCAACGCATCCTCCCAGTTCCATTCCGTCATCAGCGACATCCTTACACTCCCCGCAGCAACCGGATTTCTTCCTCCAATCGCCGGATTTGCTCCGTATATTCCGCCGCAGCTTCTTCCCGGCCTTTTGTTAAGCCTTTTTCCAGTCCTTTTGCTAAGCCTTCTTCCAGGCCCTCCTCCCGGCCTTCTTCCCGGCCTTCAAACCAGCCTTCTTCCCGTTGTACCGCCAACGCATCTTCCCAGTTCCATTCCGTCATCAGCATGTTCAGTACCTCCCTCGTGTGACGCTCTAAAAACTCTTTCAAGATGTTCTCCCTTATGCACTCCTTTATCGCCCCCCTTATCGCTTCCTCCCG
>JAIRMO010000102.1 GCA_031258625.1 Spirochaetaceae bacterium
GGACGGGGGGGCGGCACTGCGGAAGGCCGCCGGGGACCGGGCGATCCTGCGGGCCATCCATTTTTTTGAAGAAAACCGGCGGGTTACTTCCATGATTGAGGACCTGAACGCCGTGAACGCAACGGTGGACCCCCGGGCAAAGGAAGAGCATATGGCCCACTTCCTTGCCATGGTCAACCAATCCGGGGTTTCGTCCTGGGAACTCCTGCAAAACGTTTATTCCCCCCGCAGGGGCAGGGAGCAGGGCCTGGCCCTGGCCCTGACGGTAACCCGGCATTTTCTCCGGAGCACGGGGGCAGACACCGGGGCCTGCCGGGTGCATGGGGGGGGCTTTGCCGGGACCATCCAGGCGTATATCCCCCTGGACATGATAAACCCCTACCGGATAACGATGGAGCGGATCTTCAGTCCCGGGGCGGTAACGGTCCTGCGGATCCGGCCGGTGGGCGCGGAAGAACTGGTTTTTGCCCCCGGAGGGGGTTTCGCGGGTCTCCGTGCGCCCTCCCCAAACGGGGACTCATCGGACCGCAGGTCCGGGCTTTGAAAGCCCCCGTTATGGAACCCCTTATGGGGGGCTAAACGTGACCCGCAAAAATTTTACGCGGAATTTGTCCGGAATTTTAAAAATTCGATCAATCCCATTAAAGCAAACGACAGATCAACGCCTTATATAGGGGTATGAGATCATTACGAGTATTA
Organism: Spirochaetaceae bacterium; assembly: GCA_031258625.1. GTDB lineage: Bacteria > Spirochaetota > Spirochaetia > Treponematales > Breznakiellaceae > JAIRMO01. Next base: position 700 of record JAIRMO010000102.1, read on the forward strand.
CAACAAGGGGCGTGGTACCAAATCCGTACCCGCATCAACAACCGGGAACCCCTGTTCCGCCGCTCTAACGCCCTGGCCCTTTTTGCACGGGTGTTCCGGGAGACGAAACTCCGCTTTGTCTTCGAGATTCGCTCTCTCTGTCTTGCGGATGACTGGCTGACCTTTTATATCAAGCCGGCGGACGGCTTGGAACTTCCGGCTATCATGAAGTGGCTGAAGCAGGTGTTTGCCCAGCGGTACAACCGGGCGGAAGGGCGGATCGGGCATATCTGGGGGGACCGGTATGGGTCGCGGATAGTGGAAGGGGAGCCGCCGGAGGAGGAGCCGGTAAAGGGGCGGGGAGATTCGGACAATGGGGTCAGGGAGGATGCACCCACCGGGGTCAGACCCCGGAATGGGGAAAAGGTAGTCCCCCCCGGTTTTCCCCGCCTATTCCCCCTTCCGGCCGACCTTGGAGTCGGATAAAGGGCGGCGATCCGCCTCGCGCCTCGAATTATCCTTCATAGTTTCCCCGAGCCGAAAACCTACAGGGGAACGGTCTGTCCTGAAACAGGTAAAACGGCGGGTCAAGTTTAGACCATCCGGCCGGGGGATTCCAGGATCCCCAGGATGGAATAGGCTTCCACGCTTTTCCCGGACCCCAGCAATTTTACTTTTACAAGACAGCGGATACAAAAGATGCAGGGCACGGGGGCGCCATCCCCCTCCAAAAGCAGGAGCCAGGGCCCGCGCCATAGGAGCCAAGGCCCATGCCGCAGGAGCCAAGGCCCATGCCGCAGGAGCCAAGGCCCGCGCCGCAGGAGCCAAGGCCCGCGCCATAGGAGCCCAGGCCCTAGCCGCAGGAGCCAAGGCCCGCGCCGCAGGAGCCAAGGCCCATGCCGCAGGAGCCAAGGCCCATGCCGCAGGAGCCAAGGCCCGCGCCGCAGGAGCCAAGGCCCGCGCCGCCGAACTTGTCAACGGCCGGGAGCGCACGCCGCTCAGCCTAAAGGCTTCGCGCCCCCGAAGGGGCCCGCATAAATACTCCCTCCACCGCAGCATTTCGACTTCATTAACCGATACGAACGCAACCGTCCTATGTTGTTAAAGAAGTGACGAGTTCACCCCTGGGGATACGGTTTAACCGCTTTTTAACACCCCCTTGACGGCCCTTTAACATTCCCGCCTTATCTTGGATATATCTTTTGGATATATTTTAATGAAGAGGAGTGAATCGTGATTATTAAAAGAAATCTTGTCCTGGCGGTCCTTGCTTCGGCTTTCGTGGTTCCGGGCTTTGCCAATCCGGCCCGGGAAAAGGCGGCCCCGGCTTCCGCCGGCGCCTACACCATTGAGGCGGCGGGGTCTACCTCGGTTACCCCCCTGATGGAACAGATGGCGGAGGAATACGCCAGGGTCAGGGACAATGTAAAAATCAACATCAACGGTACCGGGTCTTCCGACGGGATCCGGGCGGCGGGGGCGGGAACCAGCGAGCTGGGAATGTCCAGCCGGGAATTGAGCCCTGCGGAAAAAGGGGCCGGCCTTCGGGAACTGATCATCTCCATAGACGGGATCGCGCTCATCGTGAACAAGGACAATCCCCTGGACAATTTGACCATCCCCCAGATCCGGAACATCTATTCCGGCAGGATCACCGATTGGAGCCAGGTCAGCCCCGGCAAAAGCGGAAAGATCGCGGTGGTTTCCCGGGAGCCCGGGTCGGGAACCCGGGGGGCCTTTGAGGAACTGATAGAACTCAAGGACCGGCTCGTCCTGGGGGCCACGGAATTTGACGGAACCGGCGCGATAAAGGCGGAGATCTCCCGGAACGCCGACGCTATCGGGTACATTTCCCTGGGATCGGTGGACCCCTCGGTCAAAACCGTGAACATCGAAGGGGTGGCGGCCAGTACCGTTAATGTGGTGAACGGCAGCTACCGG
>JAIRMO010000103.1 GCA_031258625.1 Spirochaetaceae bacterium
AAGGGGCCGATGCCCACCATGTGGGGGTTTAGCTCCTGTAGGAAGCGCAGGTCTTCCAGCAGGTTTTCCGGGGTCTGGAAGGGGGTTCCCACCATAAAGCCCGCCCCCACCTGATAGCCGATCTCCCGGAGGGTGAAGAGGCACTGTTTCCGCTCCGCCAGGCTCATGGATTGGGGATGGAGTTTCCGGTAATGGCCTTCGTTGGCAGTTTCGTGGCGGAGGAGGTAGCGGTTTGCCCCGGCCCGGAAAAAACGCTCGTAGCTTTCCCGGCTCCGTTCCCCGATGGACAGGGTAATGGCATGGCCGGGGTATTCCCGGCGGATGGCGCCGACGATTTCCGCCACCCGGTCATCGGTAAACCAGGGGTCCTCCCCGCCCTGGAGGACAAAGGTCCGGTAGCCCAGGAGGTCCCCCATCCGGCAGCAGTTAAGGATTTCTTCCGGCGAAAGGCGGTAGCGTTCCACCTGGGCGTTGCCCCCCCGGATACCGCAGTAGTAACAGTCGTTTTTGCAGTAATTGGTAAATTCGATGAGGCCCCGGAAGTACACATCCTGCCCATAGGAGCGGGCGCGGACCTTCCGGGCCGCGGCAAAGAGGGCCTCTTCCTCCTCCGGGTCTTCGGCGCTGATATAATTGAGGAGGAAATCATCACTGAAGGGCGCCGCGAATCTTGAGCCGGGAACGGCCCGGACACCTTCGGTCTTCGTATGAAACTCACCGCCGGTAAACCGCATATCCCTACACCCTGAAGTCCCGTTTGCCGTTTTCAATATCCGAAAGCCAGAACCGGATTTTTTCCCTGATCTTCCCGTTTGGAATAGTGGGAATTTCCCGTTCAATCAGCCGCTGGCCCGCCGTGAAGGTCCGCGGTTTTGCGTAATCCATCAGGTATTCCTTCAGGGTCATAAGGGCGTTGGGATGACAGCAATTCTGAATCTGCCCGGATTTGCAGAGCGACATAAACCGATCGCCGGTCCTGCCCTCGCGGTAACAGGCGGTACAGAAACTGGGGATATATCCCATATCCATAAGCCATTTGATAACCTCATCCAGCGTGCGCTGGTCACTCACATCGAACTGTTCCGTGTCATGGGGCCGTTCTTCTTTTTCATAACCGCCCACAGTAGTACGCGATGCGCCGCTGATCTGGGAAACCCCCAGGGGGATTACCTTTTCGCGCACCGCCTGGCTTTCGCGGGTAGAGATGATCATGCCCGTATAGGGCACCGCGATCCTGACCAGGGCGCAGAGTTTGGCAAAAATATCATCACTGATACTGTTGTCAAAATCGTTGACATCAATATCATCCGCGTGTTTTATCCTCGGCATACTAATTGTGTGGGGCCCGACCCCAAAGGCCGCCTCAAGATGTTCGGCGTGCATCAGCAGGGCGGCAAACTCATACCGGTACCGCTCAAGGCCAAACAAAACGCCCAAGCCCACGTCGTCGATTCCGCCCCGCATCGCCCGGTCCATTGCCTCGGTGTGATAGTTGTAATCGTGCTTGGGGCCGGAGGGGTGAAGGGTCCGGTAGCTTTCCTTGTGGTAGGTTTCCTGAAACAGGATGTAGGTCCCGATACCCGCGTCATGGAGTTTGCGGTAGTTTTCGACACTGGTGGCGGCGATATTGACGTTTACCCGGCGGATGGCTCCGTTTTTGTTCCTCACCGAATACACCGTCTTGATGGAGTCAAGCACATAGTCGATGGGGTTCATTTGAGGATGTTCCCCGCATTCCAGGGCAAGCCGTTTGTGCCCCATATCCTGCAGGGCGTTTACTTCCTTCAGAATATCCTCCTGGCTCAGCTTGACCCGGGGGATGGACTTGTTTTTTGTATGATAGGGACAGTATACACAGCCGTTCACACAGTAATTTGAAAGGTAGAGCGGGGCAAAAATGACGATGCGGTTTCTGTAGAACGCCTTTTTTATTTCTTCCGCCAGGTCGTACATGGCCTTGACCTTTTCCGGCACTTCGCAGGCGAGCAGTACCGACGCCTCCCGGTGGGTGAGCCCGGCGCAGCGAATCTCCCTTTCCGACTTCCGGGGCTTTGCTTTTTCAAGCAGACTGTCGATAAGCTCGATATTGTTTTTGTTCTTATCGGCATACGCCAGGGTGTCAAGCACTTCCTGATGATCGATAAATTCATCGGCTAAAGATGAAACCGGATTATACATGGCCGGGCTCTACTTTTGAAGACCCCGAAACCGCGGTCTTCACGGTTACATGGGGCAGATTCCCCAGTTTTCCCGTCAGGGCGTTAATCTCGTCCAGGTCCCCCTGGAGGGTAAGGGCAATCACCGCCGTATCCTCCTCGTCAAAGGGAATACCCATCCGTCCTTTTATGAGCCTCTTGTATTGGGCCACCGTCTCGTTAAAGGCCCGCTGACTTGTCTGGGGTTTTTCCAGAATCGCCCCAATCACCGCAATTCGTTTCATTCTTACCTCCGGATTCAAAAAATGCGTGGGGACGAAAAAGCCCCCAGGCAAACCCCGAGGGCGGAATAATACGGTAAAAATAGTATTATTGCCCTCGCCGAACCAGAACGGATCTTGGTTCATAAGGTTGATAGTATGGACCCCAGTCCGGGCAAGACGCCTCTCACCCGGATGGGATGTTTTTATAGTACTACAGATTTGGAGGGAATGCAAGGGGCTATTGACAGGCTATTGACAGAGAGAGCAAAGTATGATACACAATGAACATGTTTATGGAAAAATATTTTTTAATAAATTTTTCTAAAACATCTTATCTTGGCACGATTCTTGCTCTCTCTCATATATATAGAATACTTAAATAACCTTTTCATTTTTTTGCAAACTGCCCACAGT
>JAIRMO010000114.1 GCA_031258625.1 Spirochaetaceae bacterium
ATCCAGTATCCGTCGTCAGTTTCTCCCAGGATATCAAAATATTCAATCCTGCCGGCGTGGGTTTTAATATAATACCGTTTCATTTGAAATCTCCCCATAATCATACAAAGCCATTCCAAAACTTCAGTTTCTAGAATGGCCCCCTTAGTATAGAAACTGACGTTTCTGAACAACCCTGGCAGAGAAACCGGACCGGCCGGTTTCTCTATGATTATTATCGGAAAACAGCAGGGAAGACCTTAAGGCGGTAAATAAAAATCCCCGCCGCGGAGCGCGGCGGGGATTTGAAGATTTCTCCTTAAAATCTGTGCGTATGCGGGGAATCCCCCGCGCCCCCGGTTTTACGCCCCGGCAGGGCGGGGATAAACCCAAAGGGGATTAAACCAATTCCACCGAAAGGGAAATTTTGCTACTTCAACTGGGATATAAGAAATTTCCCCCGGGAATTCAATAAATCCTGTATATCCCCATAGGGGATGCTTATTTTCACCGCCCCTGCCGAATAGGGGGCTATTTCATAGGGATCCCAATAAAAATTAATGCCCCCCGGGGTAAGGAAAAAGTTTTCGGAGGGTTCCACCGAATCTTTAAAATAATTCCCGGTGGAGAGGGGCGCCCCAGGCTCCAGCGCTGAATAGGCCCGCAAAGCGTCCTCAACCCGGGTTTTGAGCGCCGCCCTGGTCCCGTCAAGGAACAGATCCTGCAGGCGGATCTGCTTTTTGTCAACTAAATCAATAACAAAATAATCTTTTTCCCGCATGCCATGGGCGCCGCCGGTATAATACTCCTTTTGCCGGCTAATTACCTGCAACCGGGAGTGATCGGAGACCTTATGGGTTTCCTCGTAGGTCCAGTTAAGCACGGCGGAAGGGAGATCCGCGGATTCCCCCATCTGGGTACGCATATCAAGATAGACATCTTCATAATCCCGGATAAGGTGATCCACGTATACCTCCGGGCTTAAACCGTCATAAAGGAGGCCCCGGAGCAGATCATCCCCTCCGGGTTCCAGAAGGACTAAAGATAATTCCATCTGGGGGCTTTTTTTGCCCTGCGCAGGAGAGAGAACCGTCACCGTATTGAGGGTTATCGCCTCGTAAGGAGCGGTTTGAGGGTTAGGCCCTCTTTGAAGGGCAGCGCTTTTGGGGCTGCCGGCACAACTGATGAAGATCAGCGATAAAACAGAGAAAAACCAGAGAGCTGGTTTTTTTAAAAAAACTATTACCATAATTATGAATATGCTATAATTAATCTATCCTGTCAATAAAAAAATCGGCGGGTAACGGCGGGGCGGAACGTTCCCGGCGCCGAAAACAAGCTGGAAAACAATGGGAAAACAAGAATGGTTTTTGGATACCACCTTTTGGGAAGAATACGCTCCCATCATCTTCGACGCCAAACGGTGGAGCGAAGTGCCCGTGGTGGCCGACGGGATTACCCGCTGGTCGAAACTCAGGCTTTATGACGAAGCTCCGGCGCTTCCGCCCAGGGGCCCTCCCCGGGTGCTGGATATTTGCTGCGGATTCGGACGGATCACCCTGGAACTGGCCCGGCGGGGCTTTTATCCCACCGGGGTGGATATTACCGAAACCTACCTTGCCGCCGCCCGGGAGGACGCGGCCTACGAAAAGCTGGATATTGAATTTGTCCATGCCGATGCCCGTTCCTTTAAACGGCCCGGCGTTTTTGACGCGGCGGTCAACCTCTATATTTCCTTCGGCTATTTTGAAGATCCCCGGGACGACCGGCTTATGGCAAAAAACGTCTACGATTCCCTTAAACCCGGCGGGGTTTTTATCATCGAAACCCTGGGCAAGGAGATCGCGGCCAGGGATTTTGTGGAATCCGAGTGGTTTGAACGGGCGGGATACCTGGTCCTCACCCAGTATACCCCCCTGGATTCCTGGGGAAGCCTGCAAAACCGGTGGATCCTCATCGGGAAGGACCGCCGAATCGAGCGGACCTTTACCCAGCGGCTCTACGCCGCCTCGGAACTGCGGGCCCTCCTCCGGGAAACCGGTTTCTCCTCGGTGGAACTCTACGGCGGCTGGGACGAATCCCCCTACGATCACCGGGCCGCGGCCCTCATCGCGGTGGCCCAGCGCTAAGGACGCCGGAACTGACGGCGCCCGGATCCCGGAAACTTCTTACTCCCTTTTTTGTATTTTTTTTCAAAATCCCTTGTTTTTTTTATTTTTATGAGCTATATTTACTAACAGTGGCTGTTCCAAAACCGTAGTTTTTGGAACAGCCTCCTCAATTCTGGTGAAAAACGGGCCTTTGACCGGGTTTTCCAGGAACATGTCCAAAACGCGCTCGGGTTTTGGAACAAGCTCAATGAACGCTGAGTACATTCCGATTGATACTATACTGAACTAAAGAAACAGGAGGGGCTATGCCCGGATGCTTTAACCGCCGTTTTCGCATGGTTGGTAACAACCCGGCAAATGTTTTACCCCCCCCCCCCCCCCCCCCCTGCAGTTTGTAGCTTTTTAGACCTTTTTCTTCCCCCGCGCTCATTCCTCTCTGCTTTCTCTTGCTTTGGTATCTTACCCCCGTCGAAGAGGAATCAATACCTCAAGGAGTTATCTATGAAAATCTCGAATCTCGCGCGCTTCTTCGCGCTTGGCTTCCTGGCGGCCCTTTTGCTGGCGGGATGTTCTAACCCCATTACCGGGCTGTCCCCGGCATCGGGAGAGCCCCCGGCCGAGCTCCGGGCCGACCCCCTGGCCGAGCCTTTTACCGTGGACATCCGGATCGGTACAGGCAGTTCTGCCCGGACCGTTGCCGGCCCCTCCTCGGACCGGATTAAAGCGGGGCTCCGTAACTTTATCCAGCTTATCGTCGTGGATGACCAGGGGAATCTCGCCGCCCTCGTCGAGGATCGCCGGGAAAACGCCGGAGATGCGGACTGGACCCTGGCCATCGAGTCCCTGGATTTTAGAAAAACCTATTCCTTCCTCCTGTTGATGGGCTATTGGAAACACAACGGGAATTACGTCTATGACGACACGGAGAAGCCGACCCTGTTGGCCGCGGGGTACAAGGAGCAGATCGTGGAGCAGGGCGGGACGATCACGATGGAGATGTGGCCGGTGGTGGTGGACACGGAGTTTACCACGGCCAACTCCGGGGTACCCGCCGGTTCCCGGACAACGGCGCCGGTGGTAACCAACGGGAAGCCGGGGGCGGTGAGCCTGCTGCCGGTGGACTGGGGGGTAACGTGGACGGTTAAGCGGGGGGGAACCTCCGGGAACGGCTTTGAGAATCTGATAAAGGCCCAACAGGCGGTGGATGAAGATGCCGGGGAGGACCTGTTGGTAAAGAGTAAACAAACCATCCTGAAGGCGGGGTCCCGGCAGACGGCTCCGGTCACCACGAATACCGCCACAGGGAACGGGATAACGGCGGCCCTGGGGAGCTATACCTCGGGGATAACGAATATCGGGGTCCGGGGGTCTGTGCAGTTCAAACTGGAATATGTGCCCTTTAACCTGACCGACGGCCGGGTCTGGGCCGGCTATAACGGGGAATCGAAGTTCAACTTGGACGGGAAGACGCCGCCGGTATGGATAATCCGGAATGGGGTGAACGACGAGGCCCAGGACAGCGCGACGGACTTTACCAACTTCGGGAAGGAAGGAAACGCCGCGGCGAACGGGAACGGGGCGGTGGCGTTTGTGGTAGCGGCGGATGAAGGGGACCCGCAAAACCCGAAAGCCGGGGACCTGGTGATCAAGGACGCGGCGTTTGTGGGGCCGTCCAATTTGACGACGGCGGCCATCAAGTTTACCACGGAAGGGTATGCGGGGCAGGCGGCGGCGTATTACGCGGTGGTAGCCGGGGGTACGGCCGCGCCTGAGTATTCGGCGTATACAACGGGCCTGGGTTCCTTCGCGGCGGGGACGGATCACCAGGGGACGGTGACGCTGGGAACGGCGAATGGGAACTATGACGTGTACGTGGTATTGTTCAAGGACGGGAAAGTGAGCGCGCCGGTGAAGCTGAACACGGCGGGTCGGGCCACCGGGGTACAGTTGAACAAGAGCAGTCTTGTCCTGGGGATAGGGAAGCAGGAAACGCTCATTGCCACGGTATTACCCGCTGAAACGGCGAACAAGACGGTACGGTGGAGTACCGGGGCATCCGGAGTGGCGACGGTGAGCAACGGAACGGTAAGGGGCATAAGCGCCGGGAAGACGACCATTACGGTAACCACCGAGGACGGGGGCCATACGGCGGCCTGTGAGGTAACGGTGCTGCCCGCCAACATGGTGTTTGTGGCGGGGGGGACCTTTCTCATGGGGAGTCCGGAGAATGAGCCAGAGCGAGATTCTCGCGAAACGCAGCATTTGGTAACGCTGAGCAGTTTTTATATAAGCAAGTATGAATTGAGCCAGGAGGAATATCGGTTATACGATCCGGACCATGTCAACTATTTCAACGGGGATAACCTGCCGGTGGAGCTGGTATCATGGTATGACGCGGTTAAGTATTGCAACTGGCTGAGCGAACAGGCGGGACTGACCCCGGTGTATAAGATAAAAGACGAAAATATAACGAATGGCGAAAATGTAACGTGGGACACGAGCGCTAACGGGTACCGGCTGCCGACCGAGGCGGAATGGGAATACGCGTGCCGGGCGGGGACGACAACGGCGTTTAATACGGGGGATAACATAACGACGGACCAGGCGAACTATAAGGGAGACGCTCCATACAATGGGAATGGGGCGGGGATAATCCGGGGCACGACCGTAGCGGTAGACAGTTTTGCTCCGAATGCCTGGGGATTATACAACATGCACGGGAACCTGTGGGAGTGGTGCTGGGACAGGTATGTGATTGATTATTATTATAATAAACCCGCCGCGGTGACGAACCCGGTCGGGCCTGATACTGGTGCTGGCTTGCTGCGGGGCGGGGCCTTGAGCGCCGATGGGAGGGCCCTGCGTTCGGCGACGCGGGGTTTTGACGGCCAAGCGGGGAAACAGTATAACACAGGCTTCCGGCTGGTGTGTGGGGCCTTGCCCCAGTAGGGGGGCCTTACCAGGGCCGGTGAGTTCCGGGTAGAACCGGGGAGGTAACTCCCCGGTTTCCGCCACCGATCCGGACGCGCCCCATGGTTGTACTACGACAGTTCTCGACCATCAATACTGACTATTTTTGTCATAAATACTTCCTTCCTTGGGCAAACCTTTCTATTGCCATGGGCTTATTCGGAAACAGCGGATCGGGAAACCTGAATTTGGGTAAAAATCTTCGTTTTTTTTTCTTTTTATTGACGCCGATTAAAAGTTATGATACAATTAAAGAAATCAGTTTAGAAAAACTGTTATCATTTCTTTTGGATAAAG
>JAIRMO010000188.1 GCA_031258625.1 Spirochaetaceae bacterium
ACGCGAAGCGCGGCCAGATGTTCACCAAGCTGATTAAGGAAATATCCATTGCCGCTCGGATGGGGGGGGGGGATCTTGAGGGTAATCCCCGGTTACGAACCGCTGTTTTAAAGGCCCGGGGGGCAAATATGCCCAAGGATAACATTGACCGGGCTATTAAAAAGGGGACCGGAGAACTCGAAGGGGTCAACTACGAGGAACTCACCTACGAGGCCTATGCCCCCGGCGGCGTAGCGGTTTTAATCGAGGTCCTCACGGATAATAAAAACCGGGCGGCTGCGGATGTACGGAACATCCTGACCCGGGCGGGGGGTAACCTGGCTACCGCCGGCGCCGTTTCCCGGCTTTTTAAACGTCAGGGGATCATTACCTTTGACGGGGAAAAATACACCGAGGATCAGATCATGGAGGCGGCCCTGGAAGGAGGGGCCGAGGATGTGGCCCTTTCCGACGGGATCATTGAGGTTACCACCGCGCCTGAGGATTTTGAGGCGGTCATTAATGCCCTGAACGCGAAGGATTTTGAGACCATCAGTGCTGAAATCAGCATGGTTCCCGAAGCCGGGGTAACCCTGGATAATGACGCCACCGCAAAAACGCTGCGGTTGATCGATAGACTCGAAGAAAACGACGACGTGCAGAACGTATATTCCAATATAGAAATCCCTGAAGGTTTTGAAGCGGAGTAAAAAAAAACCGCCTTCGGAATTCGAGTACGCCGAGGGGGTGAATTTTCAGGCGGTTTTTGAGGGAAGGGAGCGCCGGGTCCGGCGGATTATCGGTATTGATCCCGGCCTTGCTTCCTCCGGCTGGGGGATCGTTGATTTTGATAATCAACGGCTTATATATATAGCCCATTGTTGTATTGAAACCCGTCCCGATCGTTCCGGCGCGGAACGGCTTTTTTATATTTATAAAGCCTTTTGTTCCGTGCTGGATGCCTATAAACCCGGGGAGTCCGCCATTGAAACCCTCTATTTTGGCCGGAACATTACCAGCGCCATGCCGGTGGCTGAAGCCCGGGGGGTGCTTTCCATGGCCCTGGCGGAACGGGAAATACCGGTCAGGGAGTTTACCCCCCGGCTGATTAAGCAGGCGGTAGTAGGGAGGGGCGCCGCGGAGAAGCGGCAAATTCAGGAGATGGTCCGGCTCATCCTGGGGCTGGAGGCCGTTCCGTCCCCGGACCATGCGGCGGACGCCTTGAGCGCGGCGATATGTTGCGCCCATTCAGCGTTGTTATAAAGGGAAATACCCCCCCCGGGGAACTCCTTGAAAGACCATTCCTGTCGGGCTATAGTGGATATATGTTTAACAGTATTCGGGGTATTATCACCGAAAAACATGCCGATTTCCTCTATATCCTCTCCGGGGGTATTGAATGGGATATTACCGTCCCCGCCACGGACATGGCCCGGCTCCCCCCGGCGGGATCGGAGGGCAGGGTTTTTACCTGGCTGTACCACCGGGGGGACGACCCGATGCGGCTTTTTGGTTTCTCCGATGACAAACGGCGGATCACCTTTTTGGAGCTCCTCAAAGTAGCGGGTATAGGTCCTAAAGGGGCAATTCGGATCATGGGGGGTATCGGGCAGGAAGAAATGGAACAGGCCCTGGAAGATGAGGATATAGGCCGGCTTGAAACGGTGCCGGGGCTGGGGAGAAAAACCGCCCAGAAGATGATCTTGGCCTTAAAGGGACGCCTCACCCGCCTCCCGGAGGCGCCCCGGACATCCTATGGGGAATTGGCTGAGGCCCTGATCGGTATGGGGTATGACCGGAAGGCGGTCATAGATGCCCTGGCCAAGGCGGAGGCGGCCCTGGAACCGGGTATGCCGGAGGCGGAGCGGGAAACAACCCTTTTTAAACAGGCTATCAAGTATTTAAGCAGCGGCATGTAAGGGGGAGGGGAGGAGTTGTGATAATTGCCATAGACGGGCCGGCAGGGTCAGGGAAAAGCACCATTGCCCGGTTGTTGGCCTCCGGCCTGGGATTTACCTATATTAATTCAGGAAATCTCTACCGGGCCATTGCCCTGGGGTGTTTGAGGAATACCATCGATCCCCGGGACGCGGAACGGGCCCTGGATTACGCGAAACAGGCCCGGCTTGAGTACCGGGAAGGGGAGGTATACCTGGAAGGGGAAAATGTGGTTTCCCTTCTCCATACCGACGAAATCGACCGGTATTCCGCCCCCTTATCCGCCATAGTCCCCATCCGGCATGTGGTAAATGATCTCATCCGGAAGATTGCCCGGGGCCTTGACATGGTGGTGGAGGGGAGGGATATGACCACCGTGGTATTTCCCCGGGCGGAATACCGTTTTTTCCTGGACGCCTCGGTGGACGCCCGGGCCCGGCGGCGTTACGGCCAGGGGGTTTCCAAACTCAGCCTTGAGGACATTAAACGGACTATTATGGAACGGGATGAAATTGATAAAAATAAAGCGGAAGGAAGCCTTAAAATTGACCCGGAAGTGGTTTATTTTGATACTTCGGACTTGACCATAAGCCAAGTTTATGACAAATTAATAGAGAAAATACAGTTATAAGGATCAATCATGGTTCAGATGGAAGTGGAAATGGATGAGTCTAAAAATTCCGCGGACAATATCCAAACACAATTACAGGAAGAATATCTTAAATCTCTTGAACAGTTGGAAGAAGGTCAACTGGTCGATGGATCTGTTATCCAGGTTACCCCGGAACAGGTATTTATCGATGTAGGTTACAAATCAGAGGGAAAGATTCCAATCGCGGAATTCACCGAAATTCCCAAGATAGGGGATGTGGTTTCGGTTATTCTTATTACCAAAGAGAATAAACACGGCGAAGTGATCGTTTCCAAACAAAAAGCGGATATTAAGCTTTTTTGGAAAAATCTCCGGCAGGCTTTTCAGGATCACACGGCCGTTGAGGGAACCATCGAGAAGCTGGTAAAGGGAGGCTACGATGTGGATCTGGGCGCCGGGGTACGGGCCTTCCTTCCCATAAGCCAATCGGATGCCCAAAAGGTCGATAAACCGGAAAAACTACTCGGAACAAAGGCCTCTTTTTATGTGGAACGGCTCTATTCGGATGGTAAAGTCAATATCGTGGTAAACCGCCGGAAATGGCTCGAAGAAGAAATAGAGCAAAAACGGACGGATTTTTTTGAAAACACTCCCATAGGCGCTGAGGTAACCGGGACGGTTAAGAGTTTTACCTCCTTTGGGGCTTTTATCGATTTGGGAGGGTTTGTCGGGCTGCTCCATATTAACGATATGAGCTGGGGTCATGTTACCCGGCCAAAGGATTTTGTATAAAAAGGCCAGGAAATACACCTTAAGGTTATCAGAATCGACCCGGTGGAAAAACGGATCAACCTCTCCCTGAAACATTTTACCGATGATCCCTGGGTGCATTTTGAAGATAAATATCATGTTAATGATATTGTCAAAGGCAGGGTAACCAAATTAACCGACTTCGGCGCTTTTATTGAGATGGAGGAAGGGATCGAAGGATTGGCCCATATCTCGGAATTTTCCTGGGTGCGGAAGATCCAGAAACCCGGCGAAGTTTTGGCCATAGGGGATGAGGTGGAGTGTATGATCCTGGGGTATGATCTCCAGGCGGGGAGGGTGTCCCTGGGCCTGAAACAGGTTACCACCAATCCATGGAACGATATTGATGAAAAGTACCCGGTGGGTACGAGGCTTTCCCGAAAGGTAGTAAAAATTACCAATGCCGGAGCCTTTATCAACCTGGAAGAAGGGATCGACGGTTTCCTCCACGGGGATGATCTTTCCTGGACTAAAAAAGTAAAACGCCCCGGCAGCGAACTCTCGGTCGGCCAGGAAGTAGAGGTAATGGTTGTCGGTATAGACCAGGAAAACCACAATATACGGCTGGGTATTAAGCAACTGTCGGAAGATCCCTGGCAGAGTTTTGCCGATACCTATAAACCCGGAAGTTTAGTTGAGGGGGAGGTGTCTTCTATTACGGAATTCGGTATTTTTGTTAAAGTCCCTGGCGGCATAGAAGGACTTATCCACAAATCGAATCTCCCTGAGAACCGGGAAGAAAATCCCGATGAGGCCCTTAAAAGATATCAGGTGGGGGACAAGATAAAGGCGGTGGTCCTGGAATTACAGCCGGAAAAACAAAAGGTTGCCTTCTCAGTCCGGGATTACCAAAAGAAGGTTCAGCGGGATGAACTTTCCCGTTATATGGCCGCGGAGGAGTCGGAGGATTCCAAATATACCCTGGGGGATTTTTTAAAGTCTAAGGGTACCAATTAGAAGACCGCATTTGTATGCTGTCAACCATTGATGTCAAAAAATTTAATACCCTAATCGAGATTAATAATCTTATTAATTCGGATTATTCGGATATTCATGTGCTTTTGACACAGATCCTGGATTCGGCGGCCCGTCTCTGCGAAGGGGAGGCTTCGAGTTTGCTCCTCCGTAATCGGGAAACGGGAGAGCTTTATTTTGAGGTCGCCCTGGGTATGGGGGCTGAGGTAAAAAAACATACCCTAAAGGCCGGAGAAGGTATTGCCGGATGGGTGGTTGAACATAATAAGTCCATCATAGTAAACGATGTACAAAGCGACAAACGATATCTTATCGAATTTTTTGAACAAATAGGTTTTCCTTGTAAAACTATGATGGCCGTCCCCATGCGGATTAAAGATCAATGTATCGGGGTTATTGAGCTTATTAATAAACAAAATGATAAATATTTTACCCAGGATGAATTGGAATGGCTTGAAATTTTTTCCAATCAAGCGGCTATTGCCCTTCAAAATGCCCGGAGTATTGAAAGGGCCTGGGAAAAAATACGGTTACTACAGGACGAGCTTGATACGGAAGAGGGGTACCATACGGTAATTGCCAAAAGCCCCATGATTCTGGAAAAAATTGAGCTTATTGACCGGATAGCAAAAACCGATTCATCGGTTTTGATTCTGGGGGAAAGCGGGGTGGGTAAAGAAGTTTTCGCGGAACAGATACACCTTCGCAGCCTCCGGAGTCAGGAACCCTTTATCCGGGTAAACTGCGCCGCCTTGCCTGAGGGGCTCCTGGAGAGTGAACTTTTTGGACACCTAAAGGGGGCCTTTACCCACGCCATGGGAAACCGGCGGGGGCGTTTTGAAATGGCCGATGGGGGAACCATATTTTTGGATGAAATTGGAGATTTACCCCTGCCGTTACAGGCAAAGCTCCTTCGGGTGATTCAGGAAAAAACCTTTGAAAAGGTCGGATCCGATATTTCCCAGCAGGTAAATGTGAGAATCCTGGCGGCGACCAATAAGGATATTGATGTTTTGGTAAAAAAGGGTGAATTTCGCAGCGATTTATACTATCGTCTTAATGTATTGCCCCTTTATATTCCCCCCTTGCGGCAACGTCCTGAGGATATACCGGAACTGGCGGCTTTTTTCCTTAAAAAATGTACTCGTAAGCTCAATAAACAGTTTGACGGTTTTTCCGACGATGCCATGGAGGCTATGTTATCCTATTCATGGCCGGGAAATGTCCGGGAATTGGAGAATTGTATTGAACGGGCCTGTGTGATTGGAAAAACCCGGAGGATACAAAAGGATGTCCTCTTTCTTAGAAACGAAGTATCCGTGCCGGAGGACGAAACAGGGGGAAACCGTGATTTAAAACGGGCAATCAATATTTTTAAGGCCCATTTTATCCGGAAAACATTGGAAGAAAATCGTTGGAATCAAACCGAAACCGCTAAGGCCCTGGATATTCAACGGACCTATTTATCCAGGCTGATTAAAGAATTAAATATTACTAATCCTAAGGAGCATTAAGAATGGCTACGGCAAACGGCATTGAAAAGGCGGACAAGAATAAAAAAATAAATGAACAACTGGTTGATTTTATTCAGCAAAACCGTAAATTTCTATTAGCGGTGGTTTTGGGTATTGTCGTTATTTTTATAGGGCTAATCGCCGGCATTACCATCCGGGAGGTCCTTCAGACCAAGGCCATACGTACCGTTGAGGGTTTGAGGGAACGGTATGAGGAGCTTCGTAATGAGATCAATGAAGCCTCAAAGGAGGAAGCGGTTCAGGCATTGGTGGATGAATTAAAAACTTTTGTTTCGGGGAACGGTTCCTATGCGGGCGCCCAGGGATATGCGCTTTTAGGGAATATCTACGGGGACAAGAAATCCTGGGCTGAAGCCGAGGATGCCTGGACCAATGCCGCCCGAAGGGCGGCAAAGACCTATCTGGCGCCGGTTTCGCTTTTTAACGCCGCGGCGGCGGCGGAAGAGGGGGGGAGTGTAGAACAGGCAATACGGCTTTATACCGAATGTATCGGCTATCCGGATTTTTCCGCCGCCCCCAGGGCGCAGTTTGCCATAGGAAGGCTTGAGGAATCGTTAAATAATTATGAAGCCGCCATCACCGCCTATCAAGGGGTAGTTAATAATGGGCAAAACGATCAGGATTGGGTAAATTTGGCTCAAAGCCGGATTATTTTCCTTACGATTTTAACCCAAGAGGAAGAATAAGAAGATAAAATGAAAAATCTTTTTTTTATTTTTAGTAAAAGCCTCTTTATAATAATTCCAGCTGTAATTTTGGGGACCTGCGGTATTGATGATTATATTTATCTTGCGCCGATTCCCCGGGATACTATCCTTGTTGATTTAAACAACAAGGTAACCATCCCGCTTCCCAGTCAGTCAGGAGCCTCCGCGAGTTATTTTAGAAATTACGAGATTTATTATCGAATCTACGTAAGCGGCCGTATGGAATTGGGAACTATCGAAGAGGGGCTGCTTTCCTCAATAAGTACTTCTTTATATAGTGATTATTCCGCAATGCAGCCCTATACGAATGTTGAGACTTCCACGGCAACCAACGTAGGAACCGTTCTTTCCAACCTAAAATATTTCCCCCTGGATTTTGAAGACACAAACTATGAACTCCGCCAGAATTATACCGTTACCCTTGATTTTTCCCCGACCAGTGTTCCTGAACCGTCGATAATAGATCCCTCCAGGCAATCTCCCTTGGTTCGTTCATCCCTGGTAACCAATCCGGCGCCGAACAATCGGTATTTTTTGAACAATGCAGACCTCAATAGTAATGCCAACGCCGTAGCTACGAGAAACGCCGACGTACAGGGTAACACCGCTATAACAGCGGAACGGTACACCTATGTCGCTCTGTATATCGTTGCCACCGGAAGGGACTCCAATTACTCGCCAATTTTCAGTAAGCCTACCTTCGTAGGAGTCTTTCTTTTGCCCGACGGGACCAGGTAAACAGACGGCGGGGAGGGAGCCGTCCTCCTAAAAATATATCTTTTACTATTCATAATGTAGATTCTGTCTACCGAAATAGGGATTTCAAATTTTAGTCCTCTATCCTGTTTTTTCCGGGTACAGACCGGGGTATACCGTAAAGTAGGATGCCGGTTGATCTTCCCCGGCGGGATCCGCGGCCAGAACGGATCTGCGCCTTAGGCCGTAAAAAACTTTCTGAACCAGGCGGTAAGACTTTTCATCCCGGGCCTTGACCAGATCCGGTTTGGGATCCGCCTTGGGAGACGGACTTTCGTATTCATAGCCCCAAAGCAGGGACGCCAGGGAATATTTTTTAACCCCCCCGGGGATCAAAAGGTTTACGGCGCGGGTTATGAAAAAGCCCTGAGGAAGGCAGCGGTTTAGGGCGGTTACAAAAAGTTCCGCGTCAAAGGGTCCGGTAGTATCCAGGCTCGCGATCTCCCCTTCGCCGGTGATGCCCATGGCCAGGGGGGAGGCAAAATCAAGCCTGGGAAGCGGATTAAAGCCGGCGGTAAAGAGGACCGGGAGGCCCGAGCGGATAAAGGCCATGGAGAAGCTCTCCACCACGCCCAGGTGGGGAAGAAACACCCCTTTCCCTGTCTTGGAAAAGGAAAAGAGGATCCGATACGTATCGGGGACCGCTTTTTTGACCTCCGCCCCCCCCCCGGCGAATTCCTCACGATCATGGCGATAAATTACTTCATGACGTATATTATTTTTGACTATTTTACCGTCTTTATTACAGTTGCCGCATAAATTTGTACATTTTTCTGTACACGGTGAAGTAATTTCTCTTGAAAGAGCTCTCTCCTGTTCCCCTGTCAGGAAGGCCGCTCCGGTACCGGAATCAATACAATCCCAGGGGAGGGCCTTTCCCGGCTCTTTGGCCTGTAGAATGTCCTCCCCCAGGGGATAATACTTTTTGATAAGGGAGGCCCAGATTTCCCCCTTGAAATATTCACTCCAGGCGTCCAGACGGCAGCCCTGGCGGTAGGCTTCTTCGATCAGCTCCCCTACCCGCTCGTCTCCCCGGGATATAATCCCCTCCAGGGTTGAAATAAAGGGATCCTGGATACCCACCTTGTGCCCCCGGGGCTTTAGACGGGAGCGGATAAAATTGAGTTTTATTCCGGCCTCCGCTTCACTGATCTGGGGGGCCCACTGATAGGGGGTATGGGGTTTGGGGATAAAGGTTCCCACATTGATGTGGAAGTGCATTCCGGCCCGAGCCGCCGTATCCAGGATAAAATCGACGATCTCCTCCTCCTCGTGGCTGCCGGCATATCCCCCCCCCACGGGGAGGCCCACCATGAAGTAGAACTTCGCCCCCCGCCATCCGTACTTCTTCGCCTCCCGGAGGATGGAAACTACCTGATCCCGGCTTACCTCCTTGTTTATCGATAACTGCCAGGCATCCCTTGGGGTTTCTACCGCAAAGGTAAGGCCGCTTTTCCTGATTTCGGCTACCTTTTCCAACAGGGGTAGAGAAAAGGTAGAAACCCTCAGGGAGGGAAGCTGGAAGGATATATGCCGGGGGGCATAGGCGGCGTTGAGGGATTCGGCGAGATCGTCGATATGATGATAGTCCCCGGTAGAAAGGGAGGAAAGGCTTATCTCCCGAAACCCCCCTTGCTCGATCAGGGCGGCAATTTCCTCCCGGATCATATCCGCGGGCTTTTGCCGCATGGGCCGATACCAGTATCCGGCATGACAAAAACGGCAGCCGTTAGGACAGCCCCGCATGATCTCGACCACCCCGTGGTGTTGTACTATTTTCATACTGGGAACCGGAAATACCGCAGGGGTCCCGGGCCTAACCGTAAAATCCCGATCTATGGCCCGGTATGCTTTTTTTTTGCCCCGGATCCATATATGGGGATGGGAGATAAGGAATGAAAGCAGCCCTCCCCTCCCCTCCCCGGCCTTTTTCATATCCGCCATAGTTTGGGTTAATTCAAAGAATCCGGCCTCCGCTTCCCCTATCCAGAAAGCGTCGATAAACCCTTCGTAGGGACGGGGATTGGAAACACAGGGACCGCCCATGATGACGATCGGGTCCCCATCGGTTCTTTCCCCGGAATGGAGCGGAATATGGGCGGCGCTCAGGATGGTGAGTACGCCGGTAATACCCAATTCATACCCCAGGGTAAAACACAACACATCAAGATCCCCCAGGGCTATGCCGGTATCCAAGCCATAAAGGGGGACTCCCTTTTCCCGAAGCAGGGCCTCAAAATCAGGGGCCGGGACAAAGGCCCGATCGCAGGATACTCCCTCCAACTGATTAAGCCGGTTATAGAGGATTTTTAACGCCTGGTTGGACATTCCAATTTCGTAAAGGTCGGGGAAGGCAATGAGGGTACGGAATTTCCCCTCCTGTTTTACGATGGCGCCGTACTCCCCACCGATATAACGGGCCGGTTTTTCAACCCCTAATAACAAAGGCCCAAATTCCACCAGGGGATCGATATACCGTATTCCCATAAACTAATGCTGATACCTTCTGATATATATACTGAGGGCTAAACCAATGCCAATCATGGCGGATATCAAAGCGGAACCGCCATAGGACATAAACAAAAGGGGGATTCCGGTGATAGGCATAATCCCCATGGTCATCCCCACATTGATAAGAAAATGAAATATATACATGGCTGACAGGCCCGCCACAATAAAAGAACCAAAAACATCCGAGGTGGTTTTCATGATTTTTATAAACCGGAGACAGATAAGGAGAAACAGGGCAAATACTAAAATTCCCCCCAGGAGCCCCCATTCCTCGGTAAAAATAGAAAAAATAAAATCCGTACTCTGCTGGGGAAGAAAACGGTAATGGCTTTGCGTTCCCTGAAGATACCCTTTACCCCACAGCCCTCCTGAACCTATGGCGGTAATGGACTGGATAATATTCCATCCCGCCCCCCGGGGATCCACGTTGGGGTCAAGAAACACGATGAGCCGCATGATCTGGTAATCCTTTAATACCCTATGGGTTACAAAGGATACCCCAAGGGAGAAGACAACAATCGCCGAGCCGTAGATAATCCAAAAAAAGTACCGTTTTTTATACAACCTAAATCCGATAAAGGCGATCACCATAACCAGGAACAAAGCGGCCGCACAAACCGCCACAAACCGGACGTTCGTAAGAATAGAGAAGAACGGCATGGTACCCCACAATATATGCCAATGGGGTAATACCATAAATATTCCCGTAAAGATGATACCGGCGCTTAAAAAAATAATATAACGAAAGGAGATACCGGCAATAAAGGTCATGCCCAGAAGAATAGGAATAAAAACCAGGGAAGTTCCAAAATCAGGCTGCAGGAGGATGATTACCATAGGAATAAAAACAATAATACAAGAAAAAGCAAACCGGATGAGGTGATTTTTATTTCTTCTTGAAGATTCCAAATACCGGGCAAGAAACAGGATGGTGGTAATTTTTGCGAATTCCGAAGGCTGGATACCAAAGGAACCGATCCCTATCCAGGCCCTGGCTCCGTTTACCAGGCGGCCAAACAAACAAGTATACACAAGTAATATAAGGGTCCCCAAATAAAAATAGAAGGATAAATCATACAAGCGCCGGTAATTGATCATCGCCAGAAAAAGAGCCGCCATGATTCCGCTTATGGCCCATACTATCTGCCGGACATACTCATTGGAAACCAGTACCCCCGTGGAAGTTATTCCTGAAGAATAAATAAAAAGGATCCCAAAAAACGTCAGGATAATTGCCGCGAAGAAAAGAGAAAAATCAATCTCAAGAAAATCCCGTAATTTCATTATTCCCGGTACCCCTGAATGGGTATCAGGTATTGCAGTCCCAGGGATACTACGGATTCTTCATAGGTCTGCCCGGAAAATATACCATGGAAAATTATGGCCGACGCATAGGGCGCCCACCATTCCCACTTATTAACCGCTTCGACGATAACGGAAACCACCACCTGTTCTTCCGGATTATCCGTCTCGTATGGAGCGTAGGCGGCAAACCAGGAATGCCACTGATCCTGAAGCCCAATTTCACCGGTTCCGGTTTTTCCGGCGATTTCCACGGTTTTTATATTAAGGGGGAACCGGGCGGTTCCCTCGCTGATAACCGACCGCATATTCCGGCGTACCGTCTCAAATACCCCCGGGTCCACCTCACTTTTATGCAAGATGGTTGGGGTAATAGTCGTTTCCACCGACCCCGATAGGGGATCCCGAACTTCTTTGAGAAGATGGGGTTTATAGATGATCCCGTTATTAACCACCATGGATACCATATTTGCCATTTGGATAGGGGTAATCAACGTATATCCCTGACCGATGGACATATTCATCGTATCCCCCCCCAGCCACCGTTCATGAAACCGGCGATCCTTCCATTGGGGCGTTGGGATAAAACCGGAGATTTCCCCGGGGAGGTCAATACCGGTGGATTCCCCAAGACCAAAATCTTTTGCGTACTCCAGGATCCGTTCAATTCCAAGGTAATCCCTGCCAATCATCCAAAAATAAATATCACAGGATTGGGCCATGGCTTCCTGAAGGTTAAGATGTCCGTGACCGGGTTTTCTGATATGACAACGCCAAAGCCGGTCCCCGTAGGTTATTTCCCCGGCACAGTCCACCAGTTGATCCACCGGAAAGGCATTTTCCCCCAAAATACCGGTGGTCATAACTATTTTAAAGGTTGAAGCGGGGGGATAAGCGGACTGTATGGCCCGGTTGAGGAAAGGCTTATTGGGATCATTGATCAGGGCCTGGTATTCGGCGGCCGAATCGTTACGGGTAAAAACAGCCGGATCATACCAGGGATAAGAAACCATGGCAAGAATTTCACCGGTACTGGGGCGCAGGACCACCACCGATCCTATCCGTTCTCCCAGAGCTTTTTCCGTCAATACCTGGATGGAATGATCTATGGAAAGTACGATATTTTTCCCCATGGTAGGAGGTTCCCGGGTATTGGCGGACCTCCCGGTTATCCATCTGCCCCGGACATCAACGGTCCGGGTCTCCAGGCCGTCTTTTCCCCGTAAAATACCGTCATATTGACGTTCAATACCGGCTTTACCGATGACATCTCCCTGTTTATACCCGCTGTTATACAACATGGTAAGTTCATCCTTAGTTATATCTCCCACATACCCAATGATGTGGGAAAGGCTTCCAGCTTCAACATAATTACGGATAGGTTTTGATTGCCAGGAAACACCGGGCAGGGTATCCACATTCTCAGCAATTACGGCAATTTTGTTATAGGCCACATTGGAGGCGATCTCCAGGGGCTGAAAAAGATAGTAATATTGGGGAGGAATTTTCCCTTCGATTTGATCCGGAGGAATTTCCAGAATTTCCGCGAGATTTTTAACAAGCTCCGGGATTTTTCCCTGGGGGACCTCCGCAGGGGTGATACTTACCGCGAAAGAATCGGCGTTAAGGACCAAGGGCTGATCAACATAACGGTCATAAATTTCCCCCCGCTGAGCGGGAATTACGGTGGTCCTCCGGGCTATATCCTGAGCCCGGGAACGGTATAGGTCGCCGCTTAATATCTGCATCGCGAAAAGCCGTATGCTATAGGCTATAAAAATAAAAATAAACTGGAGTATTTTAATCCGGTTTTCAGCGTTTTCCTGAGTTTGCGGTGATTGGGGGTTAAAATCCATCAGTTTTCCCTCCGGGCCACCAGCAGGGGGCTAAAAAATTTAAGAAATCCGAATAACAGCGGGGCTGAAAGGCTATTGAGGAGTAATTCCACCCACAGGGTGGCCCCCCATATGGAATAGGCCGGGATCGTCCGGGCAAAGAGGAGGTGAAGTATAAAAATCAAAAGGGCCTTGAACAGGGTGGCTCCGGCGCATAAACCCATGGGAAGAAAAAAAACATCTAAAAAAAAAGTTCCCTTTATAAGACCGATCGAGGACCCCACCAGCGTGCGGATAAAAGCGTTAAATCCTAACGGCGCGGCGGATAAAAAATCCAGAAGGAATCCGGAAAAAAAACCCGTAAGCTGTCCGATCATCATGCCGTTATTATATGCGCTGAACACCAAAATTCCCAGGGCAAGATCCGGAACCACATGGTAAATTTTCAAATGTGAAAGCAAGGTAGACTGAAGAATGGCGGCGATCAGGGAAAAAATGCTTGTCCAAATAATATGCTTACCCATCTTTTTCCCATCCGGCTTCGTTTGGTTTTTCAGTTTCAATCACAAAAACATATTCCAGCCTGGAAAAATCTATGGCCGCATCCAATTCCACTTCCATAGACGTTTCATATTCCTGATAATGTATTTTATTTGCCCTTCCGATGGTAATTCCCGGGGGAAACACCCCCCCCATTCCGCTGGAAGCGATCAGATCCCCAAAACTAATTTCGTCCTTGGCCCGTTTTCTGATAAAACGCATGATCAGGGGCATCTCAGGACTCCCCTGGCCTTCCACAATGCCTTCATACCGGGAATCGGAAAAACGGGCTGAAACATACGAACTGGTATCATAGATGGGCATCACCAGGCTTTCTAATTGTCCTGCCTGGACTATTTTACCCACCAAAGCCTGGATACCGTTCTGAAAGGCGATGACGGGCATATTATTCTCAATGCCGTGGTATTTTCCTTTATTGATGACCAGGGCCGAAAAGAGATTGTCCGGGTCCCTGCCGATAAGTTCGGCGGGAATATGCCGGTACGCAACGGTTTCTGAAAAACCCAATTGTTCCCGGAGGCGGTTGTTTTCCTGCCGAATTTCCGCGGCATTCCGCTCAAGCTGCTCATACCGGGTGATTCGGTCGGTTAATTCCGCGTAGTCCTGCCGTAATGAGGCTAATTCCTGTATGGAAAGGATGGTTTGGGAGAAAAATGAGGAAACAAAATGGACCCCCCCCCGGATACCGGAAAATGTGGACAGCCCAAGCGCCTTAAAATCGATGATAAAACTACGGGTCGAGATCATAAGAACCGAAAAGGATATAAGCCCCAGAACAATAAAAACATAAACATCCGCGTTTAGGCGTTTTTTTTGTTTCAGAGACTCTTTTATCCGCATGGATTTATCCGTTTAGGTTTTCATAGATATTGCGGGTATTATCAAACCCCTTCGCGTTTTCAAAAAATTTACCCGCCCCCAGGGCAACACAGTCCAAGGGATGTTCCGCAAGAATAACCGGTACCCCGGTCTCCTTAGAGATGAGTTTGGGGAAACCCTTGAGGAGGGAACCGCCGCCGGTCATAACAATACCCCGTTCCACGATATCCGCCGCTAATTCGGGGGGGGTCTGCCCCAAAGTCGACTTTATCTCGTCAATTATTTGGACGATCGGATCCTTAAGCGCCTCCCGTACCTCAACCGAATCAATTTCCAGCCTTCGGGGAAGCCCGGTAATGGCATCGGTTCCTTTAATCTCAACCTTTTCAATGGTTTTATCCGGCGAGGCGTTACCGATCTCTATCTTCAGCCGCTCCGCGGTCTGTTCACCGATGATGAGGTTATGGACACTCCGGACGTGTTTAATAATCGCTTCATCAAATTCATCCCCTCCCAGGCGGATGGCATTGGTAACTACCATACCTCCCAGGGAAATGACGGAAATCTCGGTGGTCCCCCCCCCTATATCACAAATCATATGCCCCGCGGGCTCAAATATAGGAATATCCGCGCCTATGGCGGCGGCCAAACTTTCTTCGATAACCTTCACTTCCCGGGCCCCCGCTTTATAGGCGCTTTCTTCCACCGCCCGCCGCTCCACTTCGGTAATACACGAGGGAATACCGATAACCATCCGGGGTTTTATAAAACGATACCGGGGCAGTACCTTGGAAATAAAATACCGGATCATCTTCTCCGTGGATTCAAGGTCGGCGATAACCCCATCCCGCATGGGCCTGATGGCTATGATATTGCCCGGGGTTTTCCAAAGCATATTTTTCGCGTCGGTCCCCACGGCCAAGACTTTTTTAGTACCCCGTTCTACCGCAACCACCGATGGTTCATTGATAACGATCCCTTTTCCACGTATATAAATAAGGGTATTACATGTCCCTAAATCAATGCCAATATCCGAAGAATTTCTTCCAAACATATATCCTCCATGAGCCCTAAGCCCCCTTACATCATAAAATATGTACCGCACATAGGCGGCGGGCTTTCTTCAATGATCATTTTGAAAGCCAAGGGTCATTAAATATTAAGCCGTATCCTTGCCTGTTTATGGGTCGGATCGATCCGCATAGCCGTCCGCCATTCAAAACGGGACCTGGTTGTGTCTCCCATAGAAGCGTATAACTCACCTAAGCGATAATGGGCTTCCGCGTTTTCCCCTGCTTCTTCAATTATGGTAAGATATTGAATTTCTGCACCCTCCTTATCACCGGAATTCTCCAAAACACCCCCTAAAAGAAACCGAGCCGTAACAATAGATTGAGAATCCCGGGATGTTTCTATACAACGTTGTAAATAAGCTGTAGCCGTACCGGACTCATTTAACTCCAAATAGGAACGGGCAATACTTAAAAGCAAGAGATCCTGAGGATATACGGCCCCTTCAGGATATAACCCCCCGGCCGCGTCATTTCCTTTGGAATCATGGACCGGATTCAACGCTAAGGTAAAAGCGACGATGCTATTATGATAATTATGTATCCTTGCATAGGCAAGTCCCAAATATTCAGGGACATCCCTGGCATTATAGGACACTTCCCTGGCCTTTTCCAAGTAATTTACCGCTAAATCCGCGTAACCCGTCCCTTTTTCGTAATACGCCTTACCCAACACATAGGGAATTCTGCCGTCATTTGCCGCTTTATTGACCAGTAACGCCTTCCGCAGGGACCAGATACATTCATCAATATAAATAAGGGTATCGGAATGGTTAATCTGGGCAACCGCCAGCTGATAAGAGGCCATACCGTGGCTGATTAATAGAAAATAATCCAAGGGTCTGCTTTGTAATTTTTCCTGAGTTATATTAAAAACATCCTCATAGGAACCTTCTTCCCAGAACCGTAAAATTTCTTGTCGTTCATACCCTGTTCTTTTTCTCCAATTCCCAAAAACCATCACCCCTGAGGTTATGAGGAGACCGATAAAAAAAAGTATCATCACTCGGTTAACCGTCTGTTTCCGATTGACTTGTGTACTATAATCAGACCGGGCTCGTATTTTAAACATATACTAGAATATTGTACTTTTTTTTATAAGAAAAAGTCAACGCAATCGACAGACAATGGATTATAAAACAGTCTAAAAATAAAAAAGCGATGAACCATAAGCCGGGTTCTGTGTGAATTTTCGCCTTTCGGCGGCAATTCCGGTTGCCATCTATCTGGCGCCGTATTTACATACGGTATCCATGCAGTCTACCCGCGGAAAAAAACGGGCCGTTTTCCGCTGCTTGACTTTGCTCCTGATGAGGCTTGCCAGAGGTTATTCGGGAAATCCCGACAACCCTTTTCGGAACCGTTACCAGTTCCGCGGTGGGCTCTTACCCCGCCTTTTCACCCTTACTGAGGGCCCAAACGGACGGATCCGCCAGGGTCCTGAGCGGTATCTTTTCTGTTGCGCTTTCTGTCAGGAGGACCTTGGGATCCCCCTGCCCGGGAATTACCCGGCATCATGCCCTGCGGAGCCCGGACTTTCCTCAGCATACTAAATATACCGCGGCAACCTGGTTCATCGCTATAAATTACCCTCTTGGGTTGTTTCAAAGCCAATCGGATTTTGAAACAGCCTCATTCATCATAATCGATATTTACTTTTTCATCCTCATCTTCTTCCTCGTCATATTCATCCTCATCCATATCATCCAGATCCGAGAGGCTTCCCGCGTCTTCGGTATCAAAAAATTCCTCCTCTCCCTGTTCGGATTCCTCATAAAAAAGGATCCGGGAACAATAGGGACAAAAGACGATTTCTTCTCCCAACCGAACCGTATTGGCAAATTGGGCGGGCAGGATCATATGGCAGCCCATACATACCCCCCCCTTGATGGCCACAATACCCCGGCCCATTTTATTTCTTATGATCCGCTCAAATTTAAAAAGCACCTCGGGATCAAGGCCGGGGGTAATCTCCCGTTCCCTTTCCAGGAGTTTTTCAACCAGGGCGGTTTTGTCCGCCACCTCCGCTTCAATACCCGCTTTGCGATCCGCCAGTTCCTGTTCCTGCTGTTCAATAAGGGAGGCATTTTGTTTCATTTGTTCATCCAAATCCACCAAAAGCCGTTCTTCCCGCTGTAGATCCTTACGGTATTGTTGTTCCCTTTCAGAAGAATCCCGAATTTCCTTGTCCAAGGCCTCGTATTCCCGCTGGGTATTGATGGAATCCATGTTTTTTTCAGCCCGTTCCCGGGCGCTTTCCGCTTCCATCAAAAGGTTGCGGTATTCTATTTCCGCAACTTTGGCCTTTTCATAATCCTGATTTTTTTCAATAAAGGACTTTTTTAACCGGGATAAAAGTTCTTCCTGGGTAATCAAAAGTTTTGGAATCTCCTGAATATCCTGTTCTAAAACTATTTTCTCTGAAAGAATATCCTGCAAGGTACGTAACTTATCAAAAACATCTTCCATTGCCATGTATGACCCCTTAAAAATATGGTACTTGAACCTGTTCCAAAAGCTGAAGTTTTGGAACAGCCCCAGTTAACCGGTTCTTCTAAAACCGCCGCAAACCAACCGGATGGTGAAAACGGCTTAATGGTCTAAATAATCTTTTAGCCGGATACTCCGTTTCGGATGCCGGAGCCGGCGGAGGGCCTTAGCCTCTATTTGCCGGATCCGCTCCCGGGTAACATTAAAATACAACCCAACCTCTTCCAGGGTTAGGGAGTATCCGTCGTCAAGGCCGAAGCGCATTTTGAGTACCTCCTGTTCCCTGGCGGGTAAGGTGGATAACACCCCGGAAAGCTGTTCCTGAAGCAGGGTAAAGGCGGTCTGATTCGCCGGATTTTCCACATCCTTATCTTCAATAAAATCTCCTAACAGGGAATCTTCTTCTTCACCGATGGGAGTTTCCAGGGATATGGGTTCCCGGGCCACATTTTTAACTGATTTTACCCGTTGGGTGGTCCAACCGAGCCGATCCGCTATTTCTTCATCCGTGGGTTCCCGCCCTAATACCTGCATAAGCTGCCGGGATTCCCGAACCACCTTGTTGATCTGTTCTATCATGTGTACCGGAACCCGGATGGTCCGGGCCTGATCCGATATAGACCGGGTAATGGCCTGTCTGATCCACCAGGTTGCATAGGTAGAAAATTTAAACCCCTTTTGATATTCAAATTTTTCCACCGCCTTGATAAGGCCGATGTTTCCTTCCTGAACCAGATCAAAGAAGTGGAGCCCTCGGTTGGTGTATTTTTTGGCGATGGAAACCACCAGGCGTAGATTCGCTTTAATAAGCCGGTCTTTGGCGCTTTTCATTAAATTACGACCCCGGCTTATTTCCTTTGCCATCTGGTTGATGCTTTCGATGGACTCCTCAAATTCCGACTCCATCTGGCGGAGTTTTTTTTCGGTTACTTGAATATGCCGGATAAGCTCTTTTATTTCGTCAGAGCTAAGGCCCAATTCATCCTCCAGCCGCTCCCGTTCTTCCTTAATCGTAAGCCCCCGGCCCAGGGTACGGAGTTCCTTGAAGGAACCGACCCGGAGCCGTTTTTCTATCCGTTCCTGTTCTTTTTTATACCGTTTTATTTTTTTTGAGGCCTGAATAAATTTTTCGGAAAAGCTGGTAATTTCGTCGGGATGGATTTCGGCAATGTCAATAACCTCCAGAATCCGGGCCCGGATTTCATTGAGGTCCGGATCATCAAAAAAATCCAAGCCCCGGGTTAATAAACGCCGTTTTATCTCGATATAATTTTTGAGCTCCCCCCCGATAATCCGGAGGGTTTCCTTATAAAACTGATTAAGCCTGCGGCGTTCGGTCATGTATTCGGTGATTTCTTTTTTGGAAAGGCTTAACTCCCGGGGATCCTTTTTTGAAAAGGCCCGAAGGGCGATATGGTAAAATTCGGGGATGATCATCCCGGACTTTTTTATCACCCCCTTGATGATATTTTCCCCATCCTCCATCTGTTTGGAAAGTTCTATCTCCTGCTCGGCGGTAAGCAGGTTCTCCCGGCCTATTTCCCTGAGGTAAAGCCGGATAGGATCATCCACCGACGATTCTTTTTCGTTGTATACGAGGCGTTTTTTTTCGGATGTCGCGTTTTTACGCGCCTCCGAGTCGGATTCATCCTCCCCGGCCCCTTCATCCTCAATAAGCTGGACGTTATTCGCCTCCAACAGGGCAAGAACTTGCTCTATTTTATCGGAATTGGCGATATGCTCCGGTAAAAAATCGGAAAGCTCATCGTAGGAAAGAGATTTTTTTTCCTTTGCGTATTCAATCAACTTCAAAACAGCGGGATCGAGCTGCAAATCCGTCATTCGTTAATTTCCTTCAAACGATGTAATTCGGCATCAATATGTACTTTTTCAGCAAGGAGATCCGCCATCCGGTTTCCTAATTCCCCCTGCTTCATGATACGCAATTCGGTTACTATTTCGGTCCGTCTCCGTTCAAACCGCTTCTGTTTTATCCGCTTAATACCATCCGAAACAAGCTGCTCCCCATGGACGGAAAAGGCCTCGGAGGCGCCCCGTTCCAACACAAATTTACGTAACTCCGCATGGTTAATTCGGGACAAAAGATCGTCCACCCCGGAGGAATCGTTCCGATACCACTCATCCAGGGCAATAAACAATTCTTTTGCGTAAGGATCTTGTAACTCCTCAATCGTAAAGGTCGAAAACAACTTTGGATACAACTCCGGATTTACGAAAACCGCGGTAAGCAAGAACAATTCATCATTCATCCGAACCGGTTTTCCCCCGGAACCGGCGGGTTTTGGGGGACTTATCGCTCTTTTTGACTCCCTTCCTCCGTTACGACTATAGTGACCATAATCATAAAACACCGCCTGACGTTCCACCCCAAAAGCATCCGCGATGACTTCAATGGAGGCTTCCCGGGAAACCTCCGAGTCTAACGTTTCCAGATAGGGAAACAGGAAAGCCACCGCCTTCGCCTTCCCTTCGGAATCGGAAACATCATATAAAGCCTTACTGTGCATTACCAAATACTCAAGGTCATTTATAAAACATTTTACACTTTTTTGCAACGCCTCAGGGCCCGCTTCTTTTAAAATATCCGCGGGATCCTTTAATCCCCCGTCGTTTTTTAAGGATACAACGGAACACGCCAGGGAATTTTTTCGGCAAGTCAAGATAGCCTTAACCGCCGCCGCCCGGCCGGCTTCATCGGTGTCGAAAATAAGGTAAAGCCGTTCCACCCACCGCCTTAAAAGTTTGGCCTGTTCGTCGGTAAAAGCCGTTCCCAGGGGGGCTACGGCGTTGGCTATCCCCGCCTGATGGAGGGCTATTACGTCCATGTACCCCTCAGCCAGGTATCCCTCCCGGGTTTTCCGGAGATCCGGCAGGGCCAAATCAATGGCAAAGAGGGTTTCCCGCTTTTTATAGGTCTCCGATTCGGCGGAATTTATATATTTGGGACCATCCCCGGATAAAATCCGTCCCCCAAAGGCGACGGTCCGCCCCTGGCGATCCGCTATAGGAAACATCAGCCGGTCGGTAAAGAACGCCAGCCTGAGGTTGTTTTTAAAAAAAAGGCCGCTTTGGGCAAGAAATTTTTCCGTATATCCCTTTTTGGAAAGAAATTTGAACAGCCATGTTTTATCTGCCGGGGCATATCCTACACGGAAACGATCGAGCATTTCCTTATCTATTCCTCTGGCCATAATATAGTTCTTCGCGGCATTTCCTACGGAATTTCCCATAAGTAAATGGTTAAAACTCACCGCTACCCGGCGGTATAATTCGGAAAGTTCGTCGATTCTTGTGGTAATCCCCGGATCTTTTGGCTGTCCCCCGGCGTTTTCATAGACCACTTCGATCCCCATCCGCTTTGCCAGGGTTTCGATAGCCTCCGGAAAGGTGAGTTTCTCCATAGCCATGATGAAATTAATCACCCCTCCCCCCTCATGACATCCAAAACAATAATACATCTTCCGCTCGGGGTCCACCGTAAAGGAGGGGGTTTTTTCATTATGAAAGGGGCAGAGTCCCCAATACCTCCCCCCCCGTTTTTCAAGCCGTACATAATCCCCTACCAGGGCCACCGCGTCCATCCGATCGTTGACCTCCCGAATGGTGGTTTCGGCAATATAACTCATAATGAGGGGGTACTTCCCTTGA
>JAIRMO010000189.1 GCA_031258625.1 Spirochaetaceae bacterium
AAAACCTCAATTTTATGATCCTGGGGATGACCGCCTTTTTTTCCGCCGTGGTTAAGGCCCCGGTGACGGGGATCATCCTGATCCTGGAGATGAGCGGTAACTTCAACCACCTCTGGAGCTTGGTTTTGGTGAGCCTTTCCGCCTTTGTTACCGCGGATCTTATCGCTTCCCGGCCCATATATGCCGTGTTGTTGGAACGGATGTTCCCATCCGCGCTCCGGGAGCAAACGGCCGGAACCGGCGATGGGTGATATTCCCCCGGATAAACCGGTTTCCGCCGGCTCCGATCTTTCCGGGGAATCCGGCCCGGTCCGGGGTTTTATTCTCCACGCCTCGGCGGACCTTCCCAAGGATCGGCTCTTTTTCGTGGGCCGCCTGGAAGACGGCCGGTCCTTTGCGGCGGTGGAAGGGCGCTGGCGGCCCGCTCTGCATATCCGGGAGGAGGACCGGCGGGCCGAGGAATCCCTGTTTGCCGGCCTGGGGTATCAAGAAAGCCCCGCCGCCTTGGAATCCTTTTCGGGCCGGGAGAAACTCCTCCGCCTGGATTTTTCCCGGTACGCTCACCGGGCCGCCGGGGTAAAACTCCTGGAGCGGGCGGGAATTCCCAGTCCCGATGGGGAGATGAAAGTCCCGGAAGCGTTTCTTCTGGAGCGGCGCGTCCGGGGACCGGTGGAGATCCGGGGACCGTTCAGACCCGGCCGTTTTGTGGACGTGGTTTTCCCCAATCCCGAAATTCTGCCCGCCCCCGGTCCGGTACGGGTTCCCCTCAAGACCGCCTCGGTGGATATTGAAACCGATATGGGAGACGGCTCCCTCAGGGCCGTGGGGATCAGTTGGACCGGGGCCTTAAACCGGGATACGGGGGGCCGAACCGCTCAAAACACCCGGGGCCTGGTCAGGGTTCTGGGGCTCCCCGAAGCCGCCGGTCCTCCGGGGGAAGGACCTGAGTTTTTTTTTCACCCCGACGAAGGATCCCTGCTTGCCGCTTTTATCGATGATATCCACCGGATCGATCCCGATGTGCTGACGGGCTGGAATTTTCTTGATTTTGATTTTCCCCGCCTGGCGGAACGTTGTGAATTTTTTCACATCCCCTTTAACCTGGGAAGATCCGGGGACCGGGCCAAGTATTTTCCCGGGGAGGGGCGGCGTTCCGGGGCGGCTTTGATCCCCGGCCGTCAGGTACTGGATGCCCTGCGGATCGTCCGTTCCGGGCCCCAGCGGTTCTCCGACTATACCCTCCAGACCGTTTCCCGGGAGGTTCTGGGGGAAGGGAAGCTGGTCGCTTCTTCGGGGAAGGATAAGGCTGAGGAGTTGGACCGCCTGTACCGGGAGGATCCCCTGACCTTCGGCGCCTACTGTTACCGGGACGCGGAACTGGTCCTCCGCATCCTCGCCGAGACCGGCCTTTTCCGGCTGACCCTGGAACGGGCCTCCCTTACCGGGGTGTCCCTGGACAAAGCCTGGACCAGCGTGGTGAGTTTTGAGCGGATCTACGCCCTGGAACTCCTCGTCCGGGGGATTGCCCCGCCCCCTTCCGTTTCCCGCCGGGTTTCCGGGGCCGCCGGGGGAACGGTCCTGGATCCCCGGCCGGGGTTTTTCAGGAACATCGCGGTTTTCGATTTCCGCAGCCTCTACCCCACCATTATCCGGACCTTCAACATTGATCCCTGGGCTCATGAACGGGCCCTTGCCCATGAACGGGCCCTTGCCCATGAACGGGCCCTTGTCCACGAGCGGGCGCCTTCCCCCGGAACCGTAACGGCGGATGCCCCGGTTACCGCCCCCAACGGCGCGGCCTTTTCCCGGGAGCCGGGGATCCTTCCGGCGTTGATCGCCGAATATTTTACTTCCCGCCGCGAGGCCCTGGACCGGGGGGACGCAATCGCCGCCCATGTGTACAAGATTCTGATGAACAGCTTTTACGGGGTCCTGGGTACCGCAGCCTGCCGGTACGGCCGTACCGAATTGGCCGGGGCCATTACCTCCTTTGCCCGGAAATGGCTGCTTTTTTCCCGGGACTGGTTTACCGAACAGGGCCGCCCGGTACTGTACGGGGATACGGATTCCCTTTTTGTGGAAACCGGCCTGGACGACCGGGCGGACTTCGGGGATTTCCTTGACCATTGCGGCGCCCTGGCCCAAAAACTCAATACCGCCCTTTCCCGGCAGGTACAAAAGGAATACCGCCTTAGCTCCTTTATGGAACTCCGGTTTGAAAAAGCCTACCGGCGGTTTATGATCCCCCCGCTGCGGGGTATCCAGGAGGCCGGGGAAATCCGGGGCCGGGCCAAGGGCTATGGGGGTTACCTCCTCCACCCGGACGGAACCGTATCGGTGGAGGTTAAGGGCATGGAGGCGGTCCGGAGTGACGCCACCCCCCTGGCTAAACGGGTACAGCTTGAACTTTTGGAGATGGTTTTTTCCGGGGGAGGGGAGGGGGAATTTAAAGAAAGAATTTTCGAGACTATCCGGCTCCTTAAGGCGGGAACCTTGGACGGGGAACTGGTGTACCGGAAGCGGCTCTCCCGCCCCCCGGAAACTTACACCTCCTCCACCCCGCCCCAGGTAAAGGCCGCCCGGGCCCTGGGCTGGAAGGGCCGCCGGGGAACGGTGGAATACCTCTGGACCGAGCAGGGCCCGGAGCCGGTATCCCTCCCCCACGCCCCCCCGGATTACGAACACGACATTGATTCCCAGGTACTCCCCGTGGCCCGGTCCATCGCGGACGCCGCGGGGTGGGCCGGCGAACTTTTTCCCCATAAGGGCGGGTCCCGCCGGGCCCGGCTTGACCGGGAGGAAGGGCAGATGGAACTGGATCTGTAGGCCTCCTATGGAGGGGGCCTAGCCCCCAGACGGGGTTCCCCGGTTTGGTGGATAGCCGGTTAGGCCACCGCCCCCTCACCAGGCTATGGCTTTCAGCAGGTTTCCCGCACCCAGGATATTGATTACCCGTTTCATGTTGTAGGCGAGAAAGGTGAGCGCGAATTCTCCGCTTGCCTTCTCCTTCGGGCCTGTAACATTTTTTGTGTAAATGAACCGCCTGGAATTTTAACCGCCATTCTACCTTCAGTTTTTCCCAGGGCTGACTCTCGTAATTCCTTGTGGTATAAGGATTTATGGCAGTTGAGAAAAAATCTAAATTCTTTAAAATTTCATGGAAGGGAAAAAAGGAAGGAATTTACCTCTAAAATGTTACAAGCCCCCCCTCATCAATTCGCCATCATTTACGGGGAAGACAGAGTCCCCTTATGATTTACCGTTTACACAAAATATGTTACAAGTTCGTAATTATCGCCTTCCGGTCTTTATACGGCACAAACCTCACCGAATGGCGAACCATGTGGACCATACACAGTTGTACTTCGGTTTTCGGAAATACCGCGGCTATAGCTTCGGGAAACCCGGTCAGCCCGTCAACGGCCGCAAGGAGAATATCCTGTACCCCACGGCTTTTCAGTTCGTTCATAATCCCCATCCAGAACTTCGCCCCCTCGTTTTGTTCAATCCATAGCCCGTGCGAAACTTCGTTTCGCCACGCTCTTTTTGACCGTCTATCCGTATCGCCAGCGCCCAATATACCGATTCCTTGACTAT
>JAIRMO010000011.1 GCA_031258625.1 Spirochaetaceae bacterium
AGAACCTGCAGGGTGAAAAACTTCATACTACCCTTGCCGTACCGCCACAACCGGATCAATGCGGACGGCGGTTTCCACCGGGAACACCGAAGCGAAGGTCCCCAGCAGCAAGGCCACCCCGAAAGAAGCGCCGGCCACCGGGGGAATAATGTGGAGGCTAAGGACAGAGCCCCCTAAAAGGGAGGCAATTAAATCGTTGGGAATCACGATGGCCGCCCGGTTCACCGCGTGAATAACCCATAAACCGGAAAGAATTCCCACACACCCCGCGATACAGGAAAGCAGAAGATTTTCCCCCAGGATAAGGATTCGGATGTACCCGTCCCCGGCGCCGATGGCCCTAAGGGTTCCAATCTCGGAAGTCCGCTTAAAAACCGATATTAAAAGGATGTTTATCGCGGCGATGATCCCCGCGGTACTCATAAGGAAAATACCGCCGTTAAAAAACGCCTGAACCAGTAAGAGCAGGATTGCGGAATTTCCCGCGGCTATCCGCCAACTTACGGCCAGGGCGCCCATGGGGTTAATTTTTTTATTCAGGGAGGAAATTACCCTTTCCGCGGAAACACCCCGTTTAAGGCGGAGGATGATAAAATTCCAATCTCCCCCAAAAAGAATCTCCGGTTCATCATTGGAAAAACTGCCCAGATAGGCGGCAAGGGAATCGGGATTTAAACCCTCAGGGTTCTCCGCCAGGGTTTCCGCCAGTTGGGTATCCGGCGGGACTTGGGTTCCGCCGGGACCGGACATTCCTCCAAAAAGATCCTCCATGGGAACCTCCAGCAGGCCAAGCGCTTCCCCGTCCGTTTGAATACCGGAAGAGGCAACCTGGATACTGGCAAGAATCCTCGCGGTCTGGGGATCGGTAATGATAATCTCGTTCATAACCGGACCGGAATTTTGATAGTGATATATTCCTAAAAGGGGAAGCTCCCGAATCTTAAATCCCAGGGCCCCGCCGGCGGTTAAGAGCAGGGGAGTTCCTATTTCAGGATACACTCCGGAATGGGCGGCGATTCTCTCCGCCCGGTCGGCGGTAATCATGGCTCCGTACTCGCCGGGTTTTAAAAAACGGCCCGCTTCCAGGATAAGACCGGGGAACACATCAAAATAGGTAGCGGGGTCCACACCGCAGATAAGGGCCGTGGAACGGAGACCCAACACATCAAGAAAAGCCTTGGTGGATACCTGGCTCGTTACTCCGGTAATACCCGGTTCGGCCAGCGCCATATCCCGGATACGGTCAAAGGCGGGAAATTCCGGAATTACGAAAAATTCATCAATTACGGGGGTATTGGCGCCAAAAAGATTCATGGTAACCGGGGAAATTCTCTGGAGGACAATATCGCCGGTAAGGCTGTTGATATAGGCGTCCCGCAGACCCCGGTCCGAACTGCCGATTACCGAATTGCCAATAAAAAAAAGAAAGGTGATGGAAGCGATAAGGAAGATGATGAGGAGGCTGTTTTTTTTACTTCGTACTATATTTTTTAGAACAAGGGAAAAAATACCCCTGATCTCATTCAGCAATTTCTTTCCCGGCGGTGAGCGGGCGGCGGCGCTCCTGCTCAATAAGCCCATCCCGCAAAAAGATCACATGATTCGCCAATTTCCAAATATCCGGATCATGGGTAGAAAATATAAAAGTAGTACCCTCTTCCCGGTTGATAGTGTTCATAAGTTCCAGAATCCGCTCCCCGTTGGCGGAATCCAGATTGGCCGTGGGTTCATCGGCTATGACGATCCGGGGCCGGGTAACCAGAGCCCGGGCGATAGCCACCCGCTGCTGCTGGCCCCCGGAAAGTTCCGCAGGCTTGTGGCCGCGCCGGTCCGCAAGGCCCACTTCCTCTAAAAGATACTCCACCCGCTCCCTGTTTTTTTTCCGGGCGCCTGTCTTCCCGCCGAGGGTCAGAGGCAGCTCCACATTTTCAAAGACCGTAAGAACGGGAAGCAGGTTAAAGGACTGGAAAACAAAGCCAATATACTCCCGGCGCATGCGGGCAAGTTCCCGGCGGCCCAGGGAAGAGGCTTCCCTGTCATTAATCGACAGGGTACCCGCTGTGGGGCTGTCGATAAGACCGATAATGTTCATCATGGTAGTTTTGCCCGATCCCGAAGGCCCAGCCACGGAAACAAAGTCTCCGGCGCTAATATCAAGATCTATTCCCCTAAGGGCCTCCACGGTTATTTTACCCATGGGATACGTTTTTTTTACATTTTTCAGGGAAACTATCATGGGACAGGTTTATTTTCGCGGTTATTTTTACCAAGGGCCCCGCGAATCTTTGCCAGGGCTTCGTTATCGGCGCTGAAATTTTTGAAGGCGTTTACGGCAAAGGCAAGAAACACGGCCAGGAAAGTAAAGGCAAGCACAATTATCACACTGCTCATCCGCAACGATCCCCTTTCCAGTATCTCCACTTCCTTGGTAATAAGGGGCGGATATAGGGTTTGGAGAACCGTCTCATCACCGGACAAAAAATCCTTGGCCCAGCGGTAACGGTTATAATCAGTGCCGGTAATTTCGAACTCTCCTGAATCGACATAAGATATTAAATCTTCCGCATAACGCCCATAGTAAGCGGCGGCCATAGTTTCCGCTTTTTCCAGCAGCAGGGAAAATAATTTCTCAATTTGTTCCTTTTCCCCCACCCCCGATTTAAAGTGAATATCCGCCCCATTGCCCCAATAATTGATCGTAAGAGCCGAAACCGCTTCTTCGGGAAGGCCGGAATCTCTAATCGAATCGGTGATCATATCCTTGAAATCGAACCAGGTCTGTATCCCCCCTCCAAGCCGCGGGTTGATTATCACCATCATGCGGCCGGAATACTTTTCTTCTAATTCCGGTATGCCCGGCTTGGTTTTCCCTACCCGGACCGCATAAAAACCGACAGCGGCAATAATACCAAATATGACAACGGTTAGGATCAACCTGCGGTACTCAAGCAGTACCACCAAGAGGTCAATAAGGCTTATCTCGTCATCATCACTTTTCCGTATTTCATTTTCCGGCATTGAAAATTCCTTTGATGGGTTAGTATACCTACCCCTCGGTAGGTATAACCGAGAGGGCTTGAACCTTTTCGAGTGGCAAATGGGAAACCTGAGCCGTCTGCTCAACAGTCCAGCCCAAGCTTAACAAGTTCAGGGCTATTTCGCACCGGGTCTTTTCTTCACCCCTGGCTTCGTACTTTCCTCTTTAAGTATAACACTGGTCTATTCCAAATCCAAGCCGCCGGTAAGGCTTTTTAACCACAGATTATCGAGGGATGATAATTTCTTACTTTTTATGATTTGGATGGGGACTATATCGCCCAGGACTTCCCGGATTTCGGGGTACGTTTCGGTAATGGCATATCCGCGAACTTCGAGAAGGTGCTTGATAAGTTCCCGGGGAGAACGGCTGAGTACAAAAGCAAGAGTAAGGCCAATAATGGAAACATCGTTAAGCGCGGCATATGGGCAGGCGTAACCATAAACCTTGTAAAAGTCATTTATCGAAAGATAATCTTCGAGACTTTTATATTCGACAAGGTTGAATTCCTTAAAAATACGGGCGAGTTTTTTATCAATGTGAAGCTCCGGGGGCTTCTTTATGATGACCGTATCCACCCGTAAAGGCTCGGAAGTAAGCTGATATTCGCACAAGAACTCAAGGAAATTACGGTAATCCAGGAGTTCCAGTTGTATCGCATAAAAAAGGCGGGATGCCATTTAATGGGCTCAGTCTGGGGGTGGGGATTTCTCTTGAGCCAAGGACATTTCTACATTTTCCCATCGAGGAATTTACCGGTTTCTTTATGGTTAAACTCAGGGATCATCTTGTTAAAAAGTTCTATTAAATCAGTACGTGACCATTCCCTTTTCTTACGGAATCCATGAACTGTTTCGGTAAAATATTCTAATTTTTGCTCATCATAGACCGGCTCATTTTTTATGACCCCTATTGATTTGAAACGATCCATGTCGAGAACTTCCCTATCGGTATAGAATTCCTCAAAATCCTTCTCTCCAGTAGTATCGCTTTTAAAAAAATACACCGGATATTTCTTCTGTGCTTTTAGTTCCCTGACACGGCTCCGGGCCTCATCTTCCGTCGCACACCGAACCGGCTCATATCCCCGACTCTCAAGATATTTTTCCGCAATCTCACTAAAGATTATGAGATTAAGATTATAATCCAATTTAGGGAAGAATATATCCCGGTTTTCTCCAAGCAGGCAGGACATAAGGCACAACTGCCCGGATTCCT
>JAIRMO010000050.1 GCA_031258625.1 Spirochaetaceae bacterium
CCACCCCAGGTTAACTTTTTTGGGCGTCTTTTCTCTCCAAAAAAAGTAAAAATTGCTGCAAAAAAAGGGAACGTTATGGTAAAAAATGACCAAATGGTTACCGTATTGAATTAAGATGATCACATCCTTCAAAACCATTTGGTCATTTTTAGATTGAACGAGCCTTTTTTTTAAACTTTGAATTGCTGGACTTTACCTCCCTATAGTTGACATTACCGCCCCTTTCGAGCATAAAGGAAACTATTATGAGAAGAAACATCGTACACCCCGGGGCGGGAAAGTTAAAATATGAGATTCGGGAAATTGTTGCTTTTGCCCGGGCGCTGGAAAAGTGGAATATACCCATAACCTGGGAAAACATCGGGGATCCGGTGAAAAAGGGGGAACCCATCGCCGGGTGGATCAAGGATATCGTCCGGGAAAAGGCCGGGGAAGACAACTCCTATGCCTATTCGGAAACCGAAGGGGCCCGGGAAGCCCGGGAATTTCTCGCGGACCGGGCCTCCCGGCGGGAGAAAATTTCCTTTCCCGGAGGAATTTGTCCCGATCCGGCGGCCATAAGCTCCGAGGACGTTCTTTTTTTTAACGGGCTGGGGGACGCGGTGGCCAAGGTGTTCGGGTTCCTCCGCCGGGAAGCCCGGGTTTTGGGGCCCTCCCCCGCCTATTCCACCCTTTCCTCCGCGGAAGCGGCCCATTCGGGGTATGAACACCTTACCTACCGGCTGGACCCCCAAAAAAACTGGATGCCCGACTTGGAGGACGTGGAACTCAAGGTGCGGTACAACGATTCCGTTGCGGGGATTCTCCTTATCAACCCCGATAATCCCACCGGTGCGGTATATCCCGTGGAGGTCCTGGGGGAATTTGTCCGGATCGCCCGGACCTACGGCCTGTTTATTATCTGTGACGAAACCTATGCCAACATCATATTCGGGGGGGCCAAAACCGCGGCCCTTTCCCAGATAATCGGGGACGTACCCGGCCTGGCCCTGCGTTCCCTCTCCAAAGAGGTCCCCTGGCCGGGGGCCCGCTGCGGCTGGGTGGAGGTTTATAACCGCAAGGTGGATCACCGTTTCGACCTGTACATCCGAAGCCTCCTGGATGCCAAACGCCTGGAGGTTTGTTCCACCAGCCTGCCCCAGCTCTGTATCCCCGCCGTCATGGGGGACCCCCGCTACGGGGACCACCTGGCCCGGCGGGCCGCCATGTTCGAGAAGCGGGCGGAAGAAGCCTATGCCGCGTTTACCGGCATACCGGGCATCAGCCTGATGAAACCCCGGGGCGCCCTTTATGCCACCGCGGTATTTGATTCCGATGTCATGGGGGATGAGACCAAGGCCCGATCCCGGTTCCTTCCGGTTTCAGACCCCTCCCTGGGGGAATTTATCACCAAAGAGATCGCCGACGTAGCGCCGGACAAGGGGTTTGTGTACTGGCTTCTGGCTTCCACCGGGATCTGCGTGGTTCCCCTTTCGGGATTTGCCAGTTATTTGCCGGGTTTTCGCTTTACCCTCTTAGAATATGACGATGAAAAACGGAGAAAGATCTATAAAACCCTGGCGGAATCGGCGAAAAAATACCTTGCCTCCGTATAGCTTTGAGGATTTAAAGATAAAAACCGTTTTTCCACTGCCGGTTTCCCCGGACCAGCGGTCCACACCAATCGGGCTTTGAACCGGCTCAATCGGCGCTATCTGAGGAGCCGCGCAAAATGTCCTGCGTTTTATCCTCAGCTTACACCATAAGGAAATAACACGGGTCATATTTTCTGCGCGGTCCTAAAAGCGGAATAGTCTCCCGTGACTTTTCTCCGCTCCCTCAATAATCGGCTCTGCCCTTCCTGGATTTCTTGAGCAGTTTCCGTTGGATAGCCTTTTTTTTCCGGTTGAGGATGGTGGAAGGTTTTTCATAATATTCCCGTTTTTTAAATTCCCGAATGATACCCTCCTTTTCTACCATACGTTTAAACCGTTTGATAGCTTTTTCCAGCATCTCATTATCATCTACGATGATATGCGCCAATTACATCACCTCCTTCCCGCGACGGTAAAGATAAAAGTTTGGGCTTTTTCAAAATCCGGCATTTTGACCCAGCGATTTTCATTCATCAAGTTTACTTAAAATAAGCGCCTTGTCAAGGACCGGCCGGGCCGTCAAAACATCGGGATCCGCGTTTTCCCCGGCGATACGGATCTCCCAGTGCAGGTGGGGGCCCGTGGAAAGGCCGGTTGAACCGGATTCGCCCAAGGGGGCGCCGGCGTCCACCATGGCCCCTTCGCTTACTTTGATCTTATCCAGGTGGTAATACAGGGAATAGAGCCCGGGGAGATGTTCGATGACCACCGAATGGCCCGTTACTATCCGGGAGCGGGCCAAAACAACCCGGCCCGGGGCGCAGGCGGTAACCGGGGTGCCCCGGGGAACCCCGTAATCGACCCCGGCGTGGATCGACGTTTCGGCGGAACCGTCAACATACCGGAAAATCCGGCGATCCCCAAAAAAGCCGGTCCGCCGGGTGGAAGCCACCGGGGGTACAAAGGGGCCGGCGGCAAATATTTCGGTCCCGGTCCGGGAGATGATCCTCCATAGGGCTTCGGATTCCGCGGTCTTTTGGGGATCCGGCCGGGTCCGCAGGTCGGTATTGTCCTCGTCCAGGGAAATTTCTTCGGAGACGAACTGCCGGCTGCCGATGGCAAGGGCAATTTCGGCGATCCCGGCGGCGCCTGTCCCGGCCTCTTCCACCCGGACCAGGGCGGAACCGGAGGCGGCGGTGGAAGGCACCGCCAGGATCGCCGCTTTGACCGCCAGCCCTTCCTTGTTCCGCAGCCCCAGGTCAAAAAAAACCGCCTCCGTAAGGCGCCGTCCCCGGGAATTCAACAACACCGCCCGGAAATTCCCCGTCCGGGGGCTTACCAGTCCCAGGGTAACCGGCTCCCCGGGCAGGGGATTTTCCGGCAGGGTGATGAGCCGCGCCTGGGCGTGGAGGAAGATTCCGGCGTTTAGGTACAAAATCAGGGCAAAAACCGCCGGTAAACCCCGCCGGCCAAACCCCTCAGCGGGATGTCCCCCTTCCCCCTTTGAGGCGGCGGGCCGGTAACGGAGCCGGGGGATCATGGCTCCGTCCGGCCGCTTTCCGCGGACTGCTTTAAGTCAAGGATGATAAGCTGGGGCGTTTCGACATTATTAAACCAGTTTCGGGTGATTTTAAACACCAGATCCACCCGGTCCCCGGTATCAAATTCCTTTTTTACCTTCTCCGCCGCCTGCCAATAAACCCCGGGCCATTTGTATTTCCCCGCGTCCAGGGTGAGTTTTACGTGTTTTGCCTCGGGTTTCCCCATAAGGAGGATATCGTTTATTTTAAAACCCCGGGCCAAAAAGTTGAGGGGAATA
Source organism: Spirochaetaceae bacterium (assembly GCA_031258625.1). GTDB lineage: Bacteria > Spirochaetota > Spirochaetia > Treponematales > Breznakiellaceae > JAIRMO01. Next base: position 3,394 of record JAIRMO010000050.1, read on the forward strand.
TTCCCCTCCCCGTAGGGTTCAAACCGGTCAATCAGGGTAAAAATATCCGGGGAAAGGTAGGAAAGGGGCAGTTCCGCGTCGATGGTAAGGGTTTCTTCATCGCCCTCGGCCTCAAGCTCTATGGTACGGGCGGCGATTTTAAGCCGTTCCAGGAATTTTTCCCAGTTGGATCTTTGTATACTGAACCCCGCCGCAAAATTGTGTCCCCCCCAGTCGATAAAAAGGTCCGCGCATTGTTCCAAAAGGGGCCTGAGGTCATAGCCCCGGAGGGACCGGAGGGAGCCGGCGGCGGTTTCATCCCCCAGGGACACCACCACCGCGGGTACCTTGAACCGGGAAATCAGACGGGTGGCCATGATCCCCGTTACCCCCCGGACAATATTTTCCCCCGCGGCCATTACCAGGGCGCCCCCGAATTCCGTAAGGCTCTCTTCGGCCAGGGGCTCCACCACGGCCCAGGTATCGCTCCCCAGCGCCTTCCGGTCCTCGTTCAGGGCGATAAGCTCATCGGCCAGGCGGTCCCGTTCCCCCGCATCCTCCTGGATAAGGAGGCCCACCGCCTTTTCGGGCTTACCCATACGGCCCGCCGCGTTGATGGCGGGGCAGAGCTGCCAGGAAAGGTCCCCGGCGTTGATCCGCCGTCCGATAAACCCCATCTTAAAAAGCAGATCCCGCAGGCCCGGCCGGGGGCTTTTCGTCAGGGAATCCAGGCCCCGCCGAACGATGATGCGGTTTTCATCCCTGAGGGGCATAATATCCGCCACGGTTCCCAGGGTTACGAGTTGGAGATCCACCCCGTCTTCATCGGTAAAGAGGTTTTCCCGTTTTTGGATAAAGGAGGTAAAGAGGCTGATAAAAACATCCAATTCCCCCAGGGGCTTATCGGCATACCGGGCGATCCGGGAAAGCTCCTTGATCCGCAGGAGGCTCTTCCCCATGGTCTGGGGGATCTCTTTGCCGATTTCAGCGGCAATTTCCAGCATATGGACTTCGACCCCCGATCCGAAGATCTTGACCAGGGTCTTTTTCTGAAGGGGCGCGTCCCAGGTGAGGATCTGCTGCCCCTCAAGAAACCGGGGAAGCCTGGTGTCGGTGATACCCACCATGCCGGGCACCACCGTTTCCAGGAGCCGGTCAATAACGACCAGGTTCCGCAGCTTGGCAATCTCAATAATATACGCATCCTTAGAAGGCCGGGTATTGAGGAGGCAGAGGGATTGGCCGTAGATTTCACTTTTTAGGGCAAACCGCAGGGCCCAAACCAGTTTATAGGTAACCCCGCAGCCGGCCAGGTCCCGGAAGAGGTAGGAAGATCCGGTAAGTTTGGGGTTGACTATGGCCAGGGCCCGGGGTAGTTCTTCCTGGGGATTGTGGTGGTCGGTGACGATTACGTCCACCCCCAGTTCTTTGGCCCGGTCCACCTCGGCTACATTGGAAATACCGCAGTCCACGGTGATAATCAGGGTGCCGTAGGCCGCGGCAAAGTCCTCTACTGTCTTTATAGAAAGGCCGTAGGGCTCATCCCCCTGGGGAAGACGCCAGCTTACCTCCATCCCCAGCCGGGAAAGGAAGCTCACGAGGAGGGTGGTACTGGTAATGCCGTCCACGTCCCGGTCCCCAAAGACCAGGACCTTTTCCCCCTCTTCCTTGGCGGCGAGGATCCGGTCTACCGCGTCTTCCATGCCGGAAAGCTCAAAGGGGTTCCGCAGGTGCCGGAGATCCTCCTCAAGAAAATACCGGATTTCCTCCCCCCGGAGAATATTCCGTCTGGCGAGGATCGAGGCGGTCAACCGATCGCAGCCGTATTTCGCGCTCAACTCCTTAATCAATTCCGGGGGGATATCCCGTTTTTCCCAATTCATGTTGATCTCCCTAAGGACCTGTACGGAAGCACTAAAATAAAAGCACGGCTGCTAGAGCAACGCTGATTAACTTGACGCTAACCATCGTTGCCCTATTATTTTTCTCGTTTTTCTACGAAAAACTGCGAAAAAACCACATTAAAGGAGCGCCGATTTATTCTCGATTGAATAAATC
>JAIRMO010000074.1 GCA_031258625.1 Spirochaetaceae bacterium
CTGATACGGAATATTATACCCGCATTAATTCTCTCATCTCGGAAAACATTCAGAGATTTGATAATATACTTACTCTAGCTGCTTGATATGTGATATTTTTTTGCCTAAAGCAGTATACAAGCAAAATGGCAAGTCAAGCCCATATACTTTTCATGAGATCCTTACGCATACTCAAGCAAGGGGTGTGGTACGAAATCCGTACCCGCGTCAACAACCGGGAACCGTTGTTCCGCCTTCATAAGGTCCTGGCGCTGTTTGCCCGGGTGTTCCGTCAGACGAAACGCCGGTTCGTTTTCGAGATTCGCGGGCTCTGTCGTGCGGATGACTGGCTGACGTTTTATATCAAACCCGCGGATGGGCTGGAACTTCCGGCTATCATGAAGTGGCTGAAACAGGTGTTTGCCCAACGGTACAACCGTGCGGAGGGGCGGATCGGGCACATCTGGAGAGACCGGTATGGCTCGTGGATAGTGGAGGAGGAGGTGCCGGCGGCGGGGGAACGGAACGGGGCATCGAACACCGGGGTCAGACCCTGGTACGGGGAAACAGCGATCCAAACCGTTTTTTTCCTCATATTCCCCCTCCTCCCCACCCCCGTACCCGGATAAACGGCGCTAATCCGCCCTGGGTTCCGTATCAACCGTCTTTTCCACCCCAAACCAAGGACGCCGAAGGGAAAAATCCGTCCTGTGGGTTGAACCACCGGTTCACAACCTGCGGTCCGCACGCTGCTCTGCGGAGGCTCATTTGGGCACGGCGATGATGGATCTTAATTCCGGATTTTTGACCAATTCCTCCTTGAGCCCATCGGCCCGGCCCTTATTCACATAATCCTTTTTTTGGAAAGAATAGGTAAATTTGGTATGTACATCGTAGGTTCCCGCCATTAGGGCATAGGCGTCTTCGGTCATCACCAATTCCTCATCGGTGGGGATGATATAGATCGGGATCGGGGAATTATCCGCGGAAATAATGGTTTCCGTGTTCCGGGTATGGGCCAATTCGTTCTTTTTTGGATCGTAGACTATGCCGATCCCCTCAAGGCCGTCGAGGATCTTTTTTCGCATAAAGGTGGCGAATTCCCCCACCCCTGCGGTAAAGACCAGGGCGTCCACCCGGCCAAGAACCGCCTGGTAGGCTCCGATGTACTTTTTGACCCGGTGGGCCTCCATGTCCTGGGCCAGCCTTGCCCGGACATCCCCCTTAAGTGCCGCGGCCTGGATGTCCCGGCGGTCGGCGTACTGGCCGGTAATCCCCAACAGCCCCGATTTTTTGTTCAGGGCATTTTCCATTTCCACGGCGCCCATACCGGTCTTCCGCATCACATAAAAGGGCATGGCCATGTCGGCGTCCCCGGAGCGGGTCCCCATCACGAGCCCCTCTAGGGGGGTCATACCCATGGAGGTGTCAAAGGAACAGCCGTCTTTCACCGCGTTGATGGAGGAACCGTTCCCCAGGTGGGCGATGATCAGGTTGGTTTTGAAGGGGTCCTTTCCCAGGAGTACCGCGGCCCGTTTAGCGGTGTAGAGGAAACTGGTCCCGTGAAAGCCATAACGCCGGACCGAATACTTTTCGTACCACTCATAGGGTACCGCGTAGAGAAAAGACTCCGGGGACATGGTCTGGTGCCAGGCGGTATCCATCACCGCGCAGTGGGGCGCCTTGGGGAGGACCTTTTGGGCCGCCTCAATTCCCATGATATTGGCGGGGTTGTGGAGGGGCCCCAGATCCTTCACCTCATCAAAGGTCTTCATAACCGCGTCATCCACGATAACCGATTTGGTAAATTTGTCCCCCCCGTGGACCATCCGGTGCCCTACGGCCTTGATCACCGACATATCCGTAATGACCCCGTGTTCCCTGTCGGTGAGGGTTTTGATGATCAGGTCCACCGCGTCCGTGTGGGTGGGACAGTCATGGTTAACCGTATACTCTTCCTTGCCCTTTACCTTGTGGGAGATAAAAGAGCCCCCCAGGGTAACTTTCTCAACGATACCTACCGCCAGTACGTCCTTCGCTTCCCAGTCGTAAACCTGGTATTTCGCGGAGGATGACCCACAATTCAATGTCAAAATAACCATTATGTAACCTCGCTATAAATTTATTGGGGCATAACCCCTTCCCTTTGGTTTAATACCCCGTAGAACCTTCGGTTCACGCATACTCCTGGGTTCTTCATTAAAAGAGCCGGTTTCAAAACAGAGAAAAATCAAGGGGCCTGAGGTTACCGGCTCAATTATAACCGATTAAAGCAATTCTGTCCTGCCCTCGGCCCGAATTTTTTTCCACAATTTCCCGGACCCGCTGGGTCTCCCCTTTTTGGGATATTAAAACCGAGGGGGGGGCGCCGTCTTTTCCCGAACGGACCACCACGATAAGATCCTTTACCCCGCAGAGGGCCACGGGAATATCGGCGTCCACAAAACAGCCCTCCGAGCCGGAACCGTATACCTCCGCGGCGCCGGTCCCGGATAGTTTGGCGTATTCGTCCCAACTCCCCACATCCAGCCATTCAAAACCCGCGGCGACCATCGCGGTTTGGGAACATTTTTCGGCTTCCGCGTAATCAAAGGAGATACTTTTTACCTCCCCGTAAGCTTCTCTGAGCCCGTCCCAGCCCCGGAGGACCGGGACGCCCCCCTCGGCGGCATAGGCCCCCTTGCCGGGTGAACGGAGCCGGTCAAAGGGCCGGAGCAGTTCCGGGACGTTCCGCCGGAATTCTTCGGTAATAAAGGCGGAGGAAAAGGCAAACATCCCCGAATTCCAATAGAAACGCCCGGCGGCGAGGAAGGACTCCGCGGTTTCCCGGTCCGGCTTTTCCCGGAAGGAACTCACCCGGTATACCCGAGGCCGCTCCGTTTTTTCCAGGGTTTCTCCGGGGAAGGGAAGGGGTTCTGCGGCCTCCAGGTACCCGTAACCCGTAGCGGGGCCCCGGGGGGGGATGCCGAAAACCACCAAAAAATCCTGCCGGGCATAGGCCGCCGCCGCCGCCGCGTCGGCGGTAAAGGCCGGGAGGGGGCGTATCACATGGTCGCTGGTCAGGACCAGGATGGTCCGCTCCTCCCCGGATACAAGGCGTGCATACCGGGTCCCGCAGGCGATGGCGGGGGCGGTGTTTTTTGCCTGGGGTTCGGGGATTACCACCAGGCGGTTCCGGTCCCGTTCATCAAGGCCGGCGCAGGCCCCGACGACATGGGGTACATGGCTTTCCCCGGCGATGACCATAACCCTGCCGCCGGTACCGGTAACCGCCAGGGCCCGGTCCAGGGCGGCATTAAAAAAAGAAACGCCCCCGGCGGCGGATAAAAACTGCTTAGGCTTTTGGGAATTACTGGCGGGCCAGAGCCTGGTCCCTGATCCCCCGGCCATAATGATACAGTCGGTAAACATTAATATGAGTATAATCGATTTCTATATAAAAAAACAGCGGTCGCATTGCCTCAAAATTAATCTAGCCGAAAAGGGGGCGGTTTCTCAAAATCAAAACCCAGCCGAAATCAGACCGCTTGGGCCTGTTCCGCCTCCTGACAACAGGCCTGTTTCATACTTGCCTTTTCACGATTTATTTTCAACAGCCGTTCCACCGCCTGGTTGAGCCGG
>JAIRMO010000090.1 GCA_031258625.1 Spirochaetaceae bacterium
CTGATACGGAATATTATACCCGCATTAATTCTCTCATCTCGGAAAACATTCAGAGATTTGATAATATACTTACTCTAGCTGCTTGATATGTGATATTTTTTTGCCTAAAGCAGTATAAAATCGCCGCCGAAGCGGACCTCCTTGCCGCCGAGGGCTTCATTGAGCCCCACTTCTTCGCGGGTTTTTCCGGAGGGCGCAAGAGCGGTCTTCCGGGTATCGCAAGCCGGAAGACCGTAGTCTATAACCACAATGCCGAATTCATCGCCCACCCCGCCGCCCGTACCGGTATCCTGGACGGGAACCCTATTCACGGGGATATGATCTACGCCGCCCGGAAGGCCCGTCTTGCCTTTATCTGCAATGTGGTGATCAATTCCCGCAAGGAAATTATCTACGCCGTCGCGGGGGACTGTGATTATGCCCACCGGACGGGGGTTGAATTCCTTTCCGGCAAATGCGGCGTCAAAGCGGCCGCTTCGGACATTGTCATGGTCACCAACGGAGGTTATCCGCTGGATCAGAATATTTACCAGACGGTGAAAGGCATGACCGCCGCGGAACCGATCGTTAAACCGGGGGGGTGATCATCATGCTGGCAGCCTCCAATGACGGCCACGGCGGCTATGAGTTTTACCGGACCTTCGCCGAAGAAAAAGACCTTGACCGTATGCTGGATACCTTCATGAAAACTCCCAAAGATCAAACCAGGGTCGATCAGTGGCAGTCCCAGATCTTTATCCGGGTACTTAAACGCGCCAGCGTCATCTACGTCTCCAACGCCCCGGCCGACATGGTTCGGAACCTCCACATGACCCCCGCCCGTTCCGCTGCGGAGGCGATCCGCATGGCGGAGGCCATGCTGGGTAATCCTAATGCGTCCATCACCGCCATCCCCGACGGTGTTTCGGTTATGGTAAGCTAAAGGCGAATGCCCGGAGGAAGGGGCCCGGTCAGATCATTTCGCCTGTCTTTACTGTCCGCCGGGTTTCAGACAAACGGCCAGGCGGCCGGGATCAAAACTTTGCCCTGACCCGGCCTACCGCGATTTTACAACCTGATCGGTTTTGGTATATACCATGGTGTCGGGGGGGACCGATTCGGTAAGCCAGACATTGCCCCCTATGGTACAGCCCCGGCCGATAACGGTCTGACCCCCCAGGATGGTGGCCCCGGAATAGATAGTTACATCATCTTCTATGGTGGGATGCCGTTTTTTATCGGCTTCTTCTTTTTTTACCGAGAGGGCCCCCAAGGTTACCCCCTGGTAGAGTTTGACATTTTTGCCAATCACTGTGGTTTCCCCAATAACCACCCCCGTGCCGTGGTCAATAAAAAAGGATTCCCCGATCTGAGCCCCCGGATGGATATCAATGCCGGTACTGCCGTGGACCAGTTCACTCATGATCCGGGGGATCAGGGGAACCTCCCGAACCCAGAAAAAGTGGGCCAACCGGTGAACCGTGATGGCCTCAAAGCCCGGGTAGGATACGATCACTTCTTCGATACTTTTCGCCGCGGGGTCTCCCTTAAAAGCGGCTTTCATATCCAGGGCAAGGGCGCTCCTGATCTGGGGAATCTCATCAAAAAAGTCATTAACAATGAGTTCCGCCGCCGCATGACAGCCTTCACTCCCGCAGGCGTTTTTCTCACCCCCGGAAATACCGGGATTCCGGTTGGAAAAAACCAGGCTTTTTTCCACTTCCCGGATCAGTTCCCGGGCAATATGGTAAACCCGCTCGGCGGTAATAAATTGCAGGTTGTCGTGATCCAGCCCCTCATTTTCCCGGAATCCGGGAAAGATAAGTTCGTCCAAGCCGTGGAGTATATCTTCAATGCTGTCCCGGCTGGGAAGATTGGAGCCCCCGGAATGATTCACCAGGCCGTAACACCCATAGGAAGCGACCAAAGCATCGATACTTTTGTTCAACCTTTCCATAGCGTATCCTCCCTAAACAAAATCCCAGGAGTTTAGTCCTTTACGCGCTGTCGGACTGTCCGACAGGATTTTCCTTCTCCTGAACGCCGCATTCCCGGCGCTGCCGCAGGGTAAAAAAAGCCCCCGGGCCGGAACTAAAGAAAGCCCGGATCGTTTCTTCGTTTTCCCGGACGATCTGCTCCCCATATTGAATAATGGCCGCGGCGCGGGAAAAAGAAAAGGGAGTCCCCATACCGCCGGCATTGATAATAAGGGACGCCTTTTTTTCTTCTCGTTTAAGAATATGAAGGGTCACATCAAAAACCCGGAAGAGAACCTCCGGTCCGGTCCGTAAACTCCGAAGGGAACGGACTTTGAAATCCCCCACATCCACCGCCAGAATCTTTTTATACCCCGCTTCCCGGGCTATGTAAACCGGTAAATTATTGGCCAGCCCTCCGTCCACCAGGAAACGCTCCCCCTCCCTCAGGGGTTCAAAAAACACGGGGAAGGACATGGACGCCCGCATTGCCCGGGCAACGGATCCGGAACTCAACACCACTTCCCCGCCCACGGCGATATCCACGGCGTTACAACGGAAGGGGATCCGGGTTTCCTCAAAGGTTTTCCCCCCCGAGAGGGACTCCAAAAGTTCCAGGATCCGTTGTCCCGAATCCATCCCGGGCCGGGTAGCGAGGTTCCCCAAAATTTGACCGGTCTGAACGACCTTACCCAGGGGGCCGTCAATTTTATAGGCAAACCCATCCAGGTATTTTTTCAGGTTAAATTCCCGCAAGGCGAAGCGGGTGAGTTCCGCGCTCTCCATCCCGCAGGCATAAAGCCCCCCTACCACGGCCCCCATGGAAGTCCCCGCCACCAAAGAAGGCGGGGGAAACCCCAGGGAGGAAAAGGCGTTAAGAATACCGATATGGGCAAATCCCTTGGCCCCCCCTCCGGACAGGACCAGGGCCCATTTCAGGTTTGAATTGATCTTCATGTTGATTAATTACAGCCCTCACACCCCGTATCGGAGTCCCCCTCCCCGACGGCCGCCATCGCCAGTTCCCGCCGGTTCTCTTTTTCCTCCGGGGATTCCCCGGGGATACCGGCAACGGGGTTTTCCGGAACCGTTTCGCCGGCCCGGGGATTATGGCTCCCCGCCTGATCGATGAGGGCGGAGAGATCGGCGTTCCCCTTAAACCGGAGGACGTTGACCATAAAGATATTGAGTTTGTTGATGATATTGGGGGGGAGGAGGTTCCCGTCCACC
>JAIRMO010000112.1 GCA_031258625.1 Spirochaetaceae bacterium
GTTTTGCAGCCCCACCTTGTAGACAAAGGTGGATATTACCTCCGCGGCAGACCATGGGCTATTCTTCCATTATTTATATCGCCGCCCTGGCGGGGGTCAGCAGGGAAACCCAGGAGGCCGCGGTGGTGGACGGCGCGTCCCGGCTCCAGCGGATCTGGCATGTGGATCTGCCGGCGATCCGCCCCACCATTGTTATCCTGCTGATCTTCAACTGCGGTTCCATCATGAGCATCGGTTTTGAAAAGGCCTATCTGATGCAGAACCCCATCAACATGGCTGCCGCGGAGGTAATATCCACCTTTGTCTACAAGGTGGGGCTGCAAAACGGTAATTATAGTTTCTCTACCGCAGTGGGGCTTTTCAACTCCATTGTCGGTTTTGTTTTGATGGTAACGGTTAATCAAATTTCAAAAAAATTGACCGATACCAGTGTGTGGTAGGAGGAGGTTCTTAATGGCTGTTAGCGCGGCTGTGAGCAAAAAACACGCCATGATCCGGGATACCCTGGGGGACCGGATCTTTGTTACGGGTATATACCTCCTCTTGTGGGCGGTTTTGTTAATCGTCCTCCTTCCCCTGGTGTATATTGTCGCCGCTTCTTTTTCCGATCCCCAGGCGGTTATCGCGGGGGACGTGTGGTTCTGGCCGGTCCGGCCCACCATGCGGGGATACGACGCGGTGTTTAAAAACCCCAAGCTGATGACCGGTTTTTACAATTCCTTTTTTTACCTGATTGCGGGTACCCTGGTGAACCTGGTCATGACCCTGCTCTGCGCCTATCCCCTGACCCGTAAACAGTTCGGCGCCCGGAACGTCCTTGCCGCCTTGATGGTGTTCACCATGTATTTTTCCGGCGGAATGGTGCCCATCTATATGGTGGTAAAAAAGCTGGGGCTCATCGACACCCGGCTCGCCATGATCATCCCCGCCGCCTTGAGCGTGTGGAACGTGATCCTCTGCCGTACCTATATTGCCTCGGTGATCCCCGAGGCCCTCTACGAGTCCGCTTCCCTGGACGGCTGTTCGCCCCTGCGGTTCCTGATTTTTATTGTGGCCCCCTTGAGTACCCCAATCCTGGCGGTACTGGCCTTATACTACGGGGTGGCCCACTGGAACACCTACTTTAACGCCCTGATATACCTTAACCGGACGGAATTAGCGCCCCTGCAAATTGTACTGCGGGAAATTCTGGTGTTGAGCAAGATCGATCCCGCCATGATCGCCGACGCCCGGGAACTCGCGGCAAAGCAGGGTTTGACGGATCTGCTTAAATATTCGGTCATCGTGGTCGGTTCGGTTCCGGTCATGTTGATCTATCCCTTTGTGCAGAAATATTTTGTAAAAGGCGTTATGATTGGCGCCGTAAAAGGTTAAGGCGGTGTTGTTATGGAAAACAAAAATATAACGGAACGGAGAGAACGAACCCGGTGGTTTACCGAAGCGCGCTTCGGGATGTTTATCCACTGGGGCCTATACGCCATCCCCTCCCGGGGGGAGTGGGTCCGCAGTACCGAGCGGATGAGCCACGAAGACTATCTGCGTTATTTTGAAGAATTCAGCGCGTCCCGTTACCGGCCCCGGGAATGGGCGCGGCTCGCCAAAAAGGCGGGGATGAAATACGCGGTTTTGACCGCCAAACACCACGACGGGTTTTGTCTGTGGGATACCAAGCTGACGGATTTTAAAGCCCCCAATACCCCCGCGGCCCGGGATCTGGTCCGGGAATACCTCGATGCCTTCCGGGAGGAGGGGATCCGGGTGGGGCTTTATTTTTCCATCATCGACTGGCGGCATCCCGACTTTCCCCACCAGGGGGACCGTCAGCACCCCCACCGGGACAACCCGGATTACGGCAACGAAAACCGGGACTTTAGCCGGTACCTTGAATTTATGCACGGGCAAATACGGGAACTCCTTACCCAATACGGCACGCTGGACATCATGTGGTTCGATTTTTCCTACGGCGATATGGCCGGGGAGAAATGGGGGGCCCGGGACCTGATGAAGATGGTCCGCTCCCTCCAACCCCACCTGATCGTGGACAACCGTCTGGAGGGTTCCGGGGAAAATTCCGGGACCATCCTCACCGGAGACCCCAGCGACTACGCCGGGGATTTCGCCTGCCCGGAACAGATGATCCCCCCCCAGGGGATCCGCAACAGCGCGGGGGATCCCGTCCCCTGGGAAGCCTGTATCACCCTGAACAACCATTGGGGGTACTGCGCCGCGGACCATCACTGGAAGCCCGCGGATATGGTGATCCGGATGCTGGTGGAGTGCGTCTCGAAAAACGGCAACCTCCTCCTCAATGTGGGCCCCGATGCCACGGGCCGGATTCCCCGCCCCTCGGTGGAGATCCTGGAGGCGGTGGGCCGCTGGATGGAGGATAACCATGGCAGTATCTATGGCTGCGGCATGGCGGATTTTGCCAAACCCGAATGGGGCCGTTTTACCCGGAGGGGCAATATCCTCTACGCCCACCTCTACGAGCCCCAGGCGGGGGGGGTCTGCCTGCCCCATCTGGCGGGTAAAATAGAAAAGCTGCGACTCCTGGCCGACGGCAGCGAGATCCTCCCCGCGGATTACTGGAACCTGGCGGAATACCGGGAACACGCCTTCTTTTTCCTTAACCCCCAGAGTTTCGACAATTACCCCCTGCCGGACCCGGTGGATACCGTGGTGGAGATAACCCTGAAACAGGACCCGTAACCGTAAATTTCTGAGCCGGGACCAAAAGCGGCTTCTTTTTCAAAAAACCGCCTAATTCCCCTCATAAAAACGGTGCCTGGCGCCATAGGCGTTTACTTAGAGAACAAGAGAACCCCCTCTGGGGGCGGAGTTTGCATAAATATACGCTTGGGGTCTGACCCTTTACGTATATTTATGCAAGAAGTGGGGGGCGGACCCGCTATGCGTATACGTTGCGGAAAAAGTCCGCCGGTTACCCTGATTTTCACGGATTAAAGAGGCTAAAATCAGCGTTAATCCACGGATAAATTCTTCCAGTCTG
>JAIRMO010000133.1 GCA_031258625.1 Spirochaetaceae bacterium
TATGCTTAAAGAAGTCGATTAAGGGCGGTATGGATTGATTAGTCATAGTCCCCTCCAATGTGCCCCTATCGACCGATTTCCCTTTCTCCTTTACCCCTTTTTATATGCGCTCGCCCTGCGGTATTTTATCCCTTGAGTTTTATCTTTTTTTTTAATACTTTATAATAAGAAATGATTTTTAAGCGTAATTACGTAAGGAGTATCCATGAAAGTACAAGAACTTAAACACCCCGGCCTTAAAAAATGGGTGGAAGAGGCGGCGGCCCTGATGACCCCCGATTCGGTGGAGGTTTGTGACGGAGGTCAGGCCGAATATGACCGGATGATTAAAATCACCATCGACACGGGACTGGCGACACCCCTCAACCCCCAAAAATTGCCGGGTTGTGTGCTTTTCCGTTCCGACCCTTCCGACGTGGCCCGGGTGGAAAACCGGACCTATATTGCCTCGGAAAAGAAGGAGGATGCCGGGCCCACCAATAATTGGATAGATCCGGCGGAGCTCAAAAAAACCATGACCGGACTCTACCGGGGCAGCATGAAGGGCCGTACCATGTACGTAATCCCCTTCTCCATGGGGCCGGTGGGTTCCGATATCGCCAAAATTGGGGTGGAGATCACCGATTCCCCCTATGTGGTGGCAAATATGCATATCATGACCCGGGTGGGGACCAAGGTGTTGGAGGTATTGGGCAGTGACGGCTACTACGTGCCCTGTTTCCATTCCGTGGGCAAGCCCCTGGGCCCCGGGGAAAAGGACGCGGGCAAATGGCCCTGCGCGCCCCTGGACAAAAAATATATTTCCCATTTTCCCGAAACCCGGGAGATCTGGTCCTACGGTTCGGGTTACGGCGGCAACGCCCTTTTGGGGAAAAAGTGCCTGGCCCTGCGGATCGCCAGCGTCCTCGCCCGGGACGAGGGCTGGCTCGCGGAACATATGCTGATCCTCAAGATCACCAACCCCCAGGGGGAGGTAAAATACATCACCGGGGCCTTTCCCTCGGCCTGCGGTAAAACGAACCTGGCCATGCTCATCCCCACCCTTCCCGGCTGGAAGGTGGAAACCGTGGGGGACGATATCGCCTGGATGAAGTTCGGCGCCGACGGCAGGCTCTACGCCATCAACCCCGAGGCGGGATTTTTTGGGGTCGCCCCGGGGACCAACAACGATTCCAACCGGAACGCCATGGAGACCATCAAAAAGAACACCATCTACACCAATGTGGCCTTAACCGAAGACAAGAATGTCTGGTGGGAGGGGATCGGCTACGACGCCCCGGGGAAACTCATCGACTGGAACGGCAACGAGTGGATCCAGGACAAGGGCAACAAGGAGCAGAAACCCGCGGCCCATCCCAATTCCCGGTTTACCGGTCCCGCCAGGCAGTGCCCGGTGATCGCCAAGGAATGGGAGGACCCCAAGGGGGTGCCTATCAGCGCCTTCCTCTTTGGGGGCCGGCGGCCCAAGACCATTCCCCTGGTAAACCAGGCCAAAAGCTGGGTCCACGGGGTTTTTATGGGCTCCATCGTGGGTTCCGAGGTAACCGCCGCGGCCCTGGACCTCAAAGCCGGTACCATCCGGCGGGATCCCTTCGCCATGCTCCCCTTCTGCGGCTACCACATGGGGGACTACTTTAAACACTGGATCAAAATTGGGCAGACCCACGACGAGTCGAAACTCCCCAAGATCTTTTTTGTCAACTGGTTCCGCAAAAACGAGGCGGGTAAGTTCATCTGGCCCGGTTACGGGGAAAATTCCCGGGTCTTGGCCTGGATCTTCGACCGCTGCGCCGGTACGGGAAAGGCGGTGGACACCCCCATCGGCTTCCTCCCCACGCCGGACGCCATTGCCCGGCCCGCGGGGGTCAGTGAGGACGACCTTGCGGAGATCCTCAAGGTGGACATTGAAGGCTGGAAAGCGGAGATCGCCGATGTCAGGCAGAACCACTATCCCAAATTCGGGGACAAACTCCCCAAAGAGTTATACGCCGAATTGGACGCCATAGAAAAAAGGCTCGGCGTGTAGGGGGGCGGGCTTTCAGAAAGGCCCCGCCGGTTTTATGGCGCGGCCTGCGGGATCCGGTAACTACCGGATCCCGCCGTACTCGCGGGTAAACCCGGGTTTACCCGTGGGCAAAGCCGGGGATTACGGAAGAAGATAATTGTAGCTGTAGTTTTCCCTCAAAACATACTGAGGGTTATTCCCGACCAAGCCATGGGAGTATTCGTTCCCAATGGTTGTTTCCAATCCACTTTTAACGGAAGTGAAATGCCCTTGCTGGGTCTTGGTGTCCACCTTTTCCCCGTATTTTATCGCCAGCGCCGTACCGGTGTAGGTAAAGGTGCGGGTCCAGCCGGTTAAATGATCAAAGACGCTCGCCGTATAGTCTCCGTTAACGTCAATCCTTACGTTGATAATATCGTCCCCCCCCAGTTTTACCGCCTCGGCCATAAGGTCCGCGTAGGTTACCCGGGATCCGGTATAGGTTTGGACAATTTCAAAGGGACCGGCGGTCAGGACCTCGGTGGCGGTTACCGTAACGACCCCCATGGGTTCAAAATCCTTGACCGCCACGACCGCGTAATCGGACCATCCCACTTTGTTGGTGGTAAAATCCACGGTGGTGCTGCAGCCCGTCAGCGCTAAAACGAAAAGGACCCCTAAGAAAAACAGTACGCTCTTTTTCATCTTTACCTCCTCAATAATGATGAAAGGGTTCCAAAATCGCGATCCTCCGGGACCTGTCGGATTTCGGAAACACTTCCCGGGCAAAAAATTGTCCGCCCCAACGGGGAAACAACCCCTGCCCGGTGTCAAACAAAACACCGCAACGCCCAAGATGAGCATAATGAGTCAAGGATACCACAAATACCCTCATGTGGCAATCGAATAAACGAAATTTCCAGGATAAACGTACCGGTATTTTTGTTGGGTTGGGGAATTGAGGCGCCGGCCGGACTAGGGCATCGAATGATCCTTCATGATCCGTTCATCCATATGCCGGAGCCGCCGGGAGAGATCCCGGGCCAGGTTCATGATCAGGAGGGAAAAGGTTTTAAGATCGATTTTGTAAATTTCCCGCAGGGCCCTATTGGAAATGGACATCACCCGCAGGGGGGTCAGGGCTTTTATAGTCGCCACCGAGCGCATCACGTCCAAAACCTCCATTTCCCCAAAGGCTTCCCCTTCGCTGAATTCATAAAGGACTATCCCCTGTTTGAGTACCGCGACCCGGCCTTCCAGGATAAAACGGATCTTATCATTGGGATTTCCTTCGCTAATGATTTCAGCCCCTTCCTCGTAGGATTCCTCATCCAACAGGGGGAGGATCCCCTCGATCTGCTCCGTTAAAAGACCGCCGAAAAGGGAATATTTTTGCAAGACAGAAGATTCCATATTAGCCTCCGTTCTTATTATCGTTCACCTTTTCCAACCGCTGTACCCTTTAAATTAACGGGAAACAAACATCCTGCCATAAGATATATCCCGATACCCACCCCGAGCAGCAGGGGAAAGCCCTTGGATACGGCCAGGAGCCGGGCCAGGGCGCTGCCCGCCACGGATAAGCCCCCGTTCATACCCCAGGCCCAGGGGAGCAGGTTGGGTTTATTCTCCTGGAGGCTGTCCAGGCCGGTGGGGTAGGGGACCCCCATAAAAAAGGCCACCGGGGCGATAATTATCCCCGCGGCGATGATCCGCAGCCCTAAACTCGCGAAATGAAAATATTCAAGGAAGTCGTCAAGGCCAAAGATATAAAACAAAAACCCCCCGGCAATACAAATACAGGAACCCAACACCACCCAGATTCGGAACCGTTTAAACCGGCTGCTTGCCAGGTTGCCCAGGGCGGAAAAAATCAACATAGTGGTAATAACGATGCTGGCGGAATAGGTGGGGTTGGAAAGGAAGACCCCCAAACGCTGGATGAGAAAAATCTCAATGAGCATATAGCCGAGCCCCAGGCCCGCGTAATATAAAATGACCCCCACCGTCCCCCGGGGATGGGTAAAAAGCTGCTTCCGCCGGCCCAAGAGGGGGATAAGGATCACGATCGCGCCGAAAATACAGGCCTGAATCAACATCCCCAGGATCAGGAGGTACCCCCATTCTTCGGATATATCCTCCATTTGATCCAGGTATATGGGGAGAAGGCCCAGCTTTAAGAACCCCGAATAATAGGGCCGGGAATCCCGGATGGGCCGGATGTCAAAAACATACTCGTTCTCCACCTGTTTCCGGTTTCCCGCGAAAAATTGAAGAATCGCCCCCCGGTACATATCCGCGTTGGTAAAACGCTCCACGGGGGGGGCGTCCCGGCCCTCAAAATGGTTCCGGTAGACGGTCATCAGGAGGGCCGTATCCCGCTGGGGAACTTCGGTACCCGGTGCGTAGAGGAGTTCAAAGGAACGGGACCGTACAAAATCGTTTAGATCCCCGATCTCCCCGTCGGTAAAGGCGCCGTTTTTCACCAAAATCGTGGCGGTGGACATGAAAAGGCCAAAGGAATAGAGGCTTTGCCGGGGGTTTTCTATGCCACCCTCTTCCATGGCCAGGATAACCGTGTTGAGCAATTTGAGCAGGTTCCGGGGCGGATTGAGCCGGTCCCAAACGGTGATCGAAAGGACCCCCCCGGGTTTCAGGCCTGAAAAGTATTCCTTAAATGCCTCCACGGTGTACTTAAAATCTTCGTGGATGATATAGCCGCCGGAGTCGGAGAGGCCGATGGAGTCGACCAGGCTTATTTCGATAAGATCGTAGGAGGCGGGGTTTGCCCCGCAGAAGGCCCGGGGATCCCCCTGAACAATCCTGAGCTGTTCAGACTTGAGTAGAGCCCCGGTAAAACGGGACACGTTGGGATCATCCCGTAAAAGCCGGATCATTTCCGCGGAGGGTTCCACAATATCGATCTTCCGGGCCCCCTTGTACCGGGCGACCTGGGCATTGATCCCCCCTCCCAGTTCTATCAACAGAACCTCGGGCTCCCGCAGCATGGTATAGGGCGCCGCCATGGGGAGATAATCCATGTATTCCTGTTCGCCCGGACGGAGGCTTCCCATGATCCCGATGGGGCCCGAACCGTCTACAAAGAGCCCCCAGTAAGGCTGGTTCGGCATGACCGAAACGTTTAAAGCGGCGTTATCCGAAAGCCCCGGGGCAAAATGAAAGTATTGGGAGGCGTACACATGGTATTCCCCCCCGGGTCCGTAGGAATGATGTACCAGTTTTGAATCGGGGTACTTGCGGACGTAACTTATGGCCTTATAATCGGACACCCGTATGTCCCCCCAAAAAAAGATAAAACATATAGAACTAAAGGAGGTAAGGACCAGGGCCAGGAGCTGAAAAAGGGAGAACCGGGAAGTCCGGGTTTTTTCATCCTGGGATACGGAGGTAAACAGGGCGGCGATAATGGCGAGCCCCAAAATAGGTAAAATAAGGTACCGGGGGGAAAGGGCAAACATAAACAGGATGATAAAAAACCCGCCGACCCCGGAGCCGATCATGTTCCAAAAATAAACCTTTTGGATCTCCTCCCGCAGGGCCATAAAGGCAACCCCGGTAAAAACGGCGATTACAAAAAAAGGAACCCCGTAAATGATATAATAGGCCCCGATAAACCACAATTGCCGGGAATCGGAGGCAAGGAAGACCGGGTTAAAGGGCACCATCTGGGCGGCGATCACCGCCAGGACTAAAAGCAGGGGCAGGCTGATGGCACAGGCCGAAAGGATCACCTCTGTCCGGGGGCGCACCCAATCCGCGAGGAACGTAAGGATGATCCCGGATATCCCTATCCCCAAAAGGGCGGTGGAAATAACCAGGGAACCGAAATTGGACCAGCCCCCTACGGAAAAGATCCGCATCACGTATAATTCATAGGATATCCCGGTAATCGATATAAAAAACAGGGCGCATATTTTAGCGGTTTTCATAAATTGTCCATAAAAATAAGTTGAAGCGGTTTCAAACCCCGGCGGTCCCAGGCTCACCCTTTTTAAAGCCGGTTTAATTGGTTGCTTTACGAAGGAAGCCCTTCCAAAATTCCGGTTATTGGATCCGATTTTTTTAGTATAATGAATGATTGACTTTAGCTCAATATATTCATAGTATAGTTTATGTCCGTTTGTTTGGGGATGGTTAAAAAAAGCGTTTAAAAGCCCATCCTTCAATTCAAGGCCGTTTTTTCAAAAATCAACCTGGGGGAAGGCGTGAATCGTATGTTTTGTTGACTTTTGATACGGTTGTTTTATACTTAATTGTGTGGTAGAAAACGTGAGGTCTTCTAATTCTGTTCCGGCTTTAGTAATCGTGGCCCTGGTTATGGGTTTGATTATCGGTTTTGTTTTTGGGTTAACCCTGCCGTCTCTGGTTTCGTCTAAATCCGAAAGGGTATTGGCCTATGAGGAAGTAGCGGCTCAGTCCGCGGTGGAAGAGGCGGCGAAACTTGCGGTTCAGCGTGGTTTTGACAGTCCCGAATACGATCTGGTTTATAAAACCCTTTCGGGGGGAGAACTATACGACGGCCCTTCCCTGGCCCAATCCATGCCTATCGAGACCAAGGAGGTATGGCTTTCGTGGATGCGGAATAACCGCAACGATTCCCCGTTCTTTCTGGAAGAACGGTGGAAACTCGCCCATGACTTTGTGGAATCCTCGGAATTACGGCGCCCCCAGGATGTACGGGCCTTTTTATTGGCCCCCCGGGAGCATTTTGTCCGGGAGCAGAACCTGAACCTGGCCTATGCCGATACCTGGCTGCCCATAGGATTTGGGGCCACCATTACGGACCCTGATGTGGTGGCGATGATGACGACCACCCTCGACATCAAATCCGGGGACCGTGTCCTGGAAATCGGAACCGGTTCGGGGTATCAGTCGGCTATTTTAGCCTACCTGACCCAGGAGGTGTATACTATCGAAATAATCAAACCCCTTTATATCGAGACCGATGCCCTCTACCGGGATTTGGAGAAGTCCTTTCCCGCCTATGGCTCCATTAACCGGAAATTAGGAGACGGTTATTACGGCTGGGAGGAATACGCCCCCTTCGATAAGATCCTTGTTACCTGCTCTATCGATCATATCCCCCCGCCCCTGCTCAAACAGCTCAAGGCCGATGGAATTATGGTACTGCCCCTGGGACCTCCGGGGCGGCAATATATCATGGAGGTCAAGAAAAATATTGCCGAAGACGGGAACATTACCCTGACCCGGCGGGACGTGTATAACGGCCTGGGGGTTAGTTTTATTCCCTTCCGGGATGAGACCGGAGCCTCCTATTCCACTTCAGTCCCGGTCGAGAAAAAAGTCATCTCCCAATGAGCCGCAGCGGAGTGGAACAGCCCGTGGATCAAAGGCCCGGCGCGGTTGGGGGCGCTTGATTGGAAGGCGGGCTGATACCCGGTTCGCGGGGCGTTGTTCCGGATCGGCGGTTTCCAAACCTCAAGTGTTGAAACAGGCGTTTAGTCTTCAAAAATCCATGAACAACGGGAAGCCACGTCGGCAAACCATGCCTCGTTGTCTGTGGCCCGGCAGGTGATTTCCAGAGCTATGG
>JAIRMO010000202.1 GCA_031258625.1 Spirochaetaceae bacterium
CCTACCTGACGGTCCGGTACGAAGTCAGCAGATCCACCGGGGAAAAGATTGAGGGTACCTTTATGCCCATGAACGCCAGCGACGGCCCCCACTACGGCGCCAACATCAAATTGCCCGGCGTGGGCGGGCCCGGGACCTACACGGTCCGGTTCCTCATCCAGAACCCCGAAGCCCAGGGGTATGTGCTTCATGTGGATCAGGAAACCGGCGTTCCCGGCAGGTTCTGGGGCGCGCCCCTCGTGGCGGAGTGGACCGTAGACTACGCCGGTCCGGCCTGGTAAAGCACGAGTAAATAACAGGGGGTGGATAGCGGCGGATTCATCCTCCGGTATCTGTCCTTTGTTATTACTATTTTTTTGAGAAAGAGGAATTATGCTCAGATACCTCATCCAGGTGATCGAGAACTTCTTGACCACCGGGATATTGATAGCGTTACTGTGGGGTGTATTGGACAAGGAAGGAGGCGAGGCCCGGAAACGCCGGGCCCTCTGGGGTTGCGCCATCGGCGTGGGGGCCGCCCTGGTTCTGGCAGTCCTTCGCCGGACCACCGCCCTTATCAGCCGGGGATTTTTTAACCTCCGGATCCTGTCCTTCGCCATTGTATTCGGCTTGCTTTATATTTTTTTGCTTTGGGGAATACTCCAAAAACCCCTGGGGAAACTCCCTTTTCTACGAAAACGGCCTTCCCTGGCCGAAGCGGTTCCCGGTTATGTCGAGGTCCTGCTCCTGGGGGCCCTGTTGTTTTATATCCTGCCTACTATTTTTCTCTATCCCACGGAATTTGTTCTGGCCGATGAAAGCATATTGACTACCGATTTTCTATTTAAACTTATCGGGTTTACCGCGGGATTACTGGTGGTTATCCTCACCGCCCTGGCTCTTTACAAGGCCGCCCAGGGAGTATCCGGGGGGTTCTTGAAGATCCTCCTCACTATCGCCCTCCTGATTAATATCTGCAATCAAATGGTCGTTATCGTACAGTTCCTCCTTGCCCGGCGGATCCTCCCCATGATCCGCTGGGTTTTCAGGTTCATTGTCGCGGCGGTCAATAACAATATTGTTTTTCTTTATGTACTGATGGGAATAAGTTTTTTGCTTCCCCTGACCTTGTTCATTGCCGGGTTCAGGCATCCGGTGTCGGGGAAAAACCCTGCGGAACGCCGGAAAATCCGGGCCGTCCTTCGGGGAAACCGGCGCTGGTGCGGGGTGGTGGCGGCGGGATTCATCTTTTCGGTTTTGGCGGTCACGGTCATTAAAACCTACAACGAACGGGGGGTGGAACTGTCCCCGGCGGAACCCATGACCATCGCCGGGGAGGAGATCACCATCCCAATTGAACAAATAGAAGATGGCCACCTCCACCGGTTTGCCTATTACGCCTCGGACGGTACGGAGGTACGGTTCATCGTGATCAGGAAGAACGCGGTGGCCTACGGGGTAGGGCTTGACGCCTGCGACATCTGCGGCCCCACGGGGTATTACGAGCGGAAAAACGAAGTCATCTGCCGGCTCTGCGACGTGGTGATGAACATTTCCACCATAGGTTTCAAGGGGGGGTGTAATCCCGTCCCTCTGGCCTACGGTCTCCGTAGCGGGAATATGGTGATAGCGATAACAGATCTGGAAAACGAAAAGGGCCGGTTTAAATGAAGGGTAAAATAAATAGGGGGCTTCGATGTTTTGGAGAATGGTAAAGGGAGCGTTTTTCCGGCAGAAGGGGAAGATGCTCATGGTGGCCTTCACCGTGGCTCTGGGGGCTTCCCTGGCAACGGCCATGCTGAACGTCATGCTGGACGTGGGGGATAAGGTAAATCAGGAATTAAAAACCTACGGCGCCAATATCAACGTCATTCCCCGGGGAGCTTCCCTTTTGGACGATCTCTACGGGGTAGCGGAAGGTTCCGGGGTATCGGATAAATATTTAAACGACGGGGAACTGGGGAATATCAAAACCATATTTTGGGCTTTTAATATTGTGGATTTTACCCCCTACCTTAATACCCGGGTCAGGCTTAACCGCGGGGAAGGGGAAGTGAAAGCGGTAGGCACCTGGTTCAGCCATCACTTGGAACTCCCCACCGGGGAGGCCTTGGACACGGGGATGCGGAATATGAAAAACTGGTGGGATGTGGACGGAAGCTGGCTGCGGGACGAGGAGGAGCATACCGCCATGGTGGGAAAGGCCATCGCGGATCAGTACCACATCCGGATCGGGGATACCGTCACCCTCCAGGGGCCGGATCAAACCGGGGCATTTACGGTGGCCGGTATCTTTTACGCCGGGGGGGATGAGGACGCGGAAATCTACCTTCCCCTGGCTGCCGCCCAGAAACTCGCCGGCCGGCCGGGACTGGTGAGCCGGGTGGAGGTGAGCGCCCTTACCACCCCGGACAACGAGCTTTCCCGCCGGGCCGCCCAGGATCCCCAGGGGCTTTCCATCAAAGAATGGGAAACCTGGTACTGTACCGCCTATGTGAGCGCCATCTGTTATCAGATTGACGAGGTGATCACCGGCGCGGTTTCCAAGCCCATCCGGCAGGTGGCGGAATCCGAAGGGGCCATTCTGGAAAAAACCCAGCTTTTGATGCTGCTCATCACCCTGTTGAGCCTGGCCGGTTCCGCTTTGGGTATATCCAACCTGGTTACCGCCAGCGTGATGGAACGGGCCGCCGAAATAGGGCTGCTCAAGGCGGTGGGGGCCTATGACGGACCCATCAGCGCCCTGGTCCTCACGGAGATCACCATCACGGGGATCCTGGGGGGCGCCGCCGGGTACTTTGCCGGCCTGGGTTTTGCCCAGATCATCGGGCGGTCGGTTTTTGGATCCGCCATCGAAATTAAACCCCTGGTCATTCCCCTGGTGGCGGTACTGGTATTCCTGGTTACCATGGCGGGAAGCATCCCCTCCATACGGCTCCTCCTCTCTTTAAGGCCCGCGGAGGTCCTCCATGGACGGTAAACGGGGGGTCCGCCCATGAACAGACAGAAGTTCTACCTCAAGATGGTGGCCAGTTCCCTCCTCCGCCGGCGGTCCCGGATGATCGTGGCCCTTTTGGCGGTAGCCGTGGGGGCTACCATCCTCTCGGGGCTCATCACGATTTATTACGATATTCCCCGGCAAATGGGTCAGGAGTTCCGTTCCTATGGGACTAATTTTGTGCTGGTTCCCGCGGGGAACGAAGCCGCTATTAGTATGGACCGGGTCAGGGAGGCCCTGGCCTACCTCCCGGGAAAGGATCTGGTAGGGGCCGCCCCCTACCGGTACCGGATGGTGAAAATTAACGAACAGCCCTTTATGGCTGCGGGAACCGAGCTGGAAGAAGCCCGGAAGACCAGCCCCTATTGGCTTGTCCAGGGCCGCTGGCCCGAATCTTCCGGGGAAGCCCTTATCGGTCAGGAAGTGGCGGATAAGATCCGCCTGCTGCCGGGGAGCGACTTTACCATTAACGGCGCCGGGGAAGGGGGCAGGAAGATCACCGCCCCCGACGGTCTTACCGAGGGCCGCGGCTTCCGGGTTTCCGGGGTGGTACAGACCGGCGGTACCGAGGAAGCCTTCATCTTTTTATCCCTCCGGGATTTTGACGACATGATGGGGGAGGGGGGTCAGGTGGATGTGGTGGAGTGCAGCATTTCCGCCTCCGGTGAAGACCTACAGGCTCTGGCCGACCGGATCAGCGCGGAGGTTTCCGGGGTGAGTTCCCGGCTCGTGAAACGGGTTACCGATTCGGAGGGGGCGGTGTTGACCAAGCTCCGGGCCCTGATCTACCTGGTTACGGTGATCGTCCTCCTCCTCATCATGATATGCGTGGCTACCACCATGATGGCGGTGGTTGCGGAACGGCGTAGGGAAATAGGGCTGCGGAAGGCCCTGGGGGCCGCGGATTCCAGCCTTGTTGTGGAATTCCTGGGGGAAGGAATTTTCCTGGGCGCTATCGGGGGTATCCTGGGGGCGCTTTTTGGTTTTTTCTTTGCCCAGATGGTGAGTATCAACGTGTTCAGCCGGTCCATCGGGTTTAAACCCCTGTTAATGCCGGTAACCGTTATCGCGTCGGTCATCATAACCGCTCTGGCCTGTCTTATTCCGGTACGGCGGGCCACCGATGTGGACCCCGCCATAGTGTTACGAGGAGAATGATATGGACCTATTGGAACTCAAGGGGGTTTCCAAGGTATACGGAAGCCTCAAGGCCCTGCAAAACATAGACCTTACGGTGAAGCAGGGGGAATGGCTGGCGATCATGGGGCCCTCGGGCTCGGGGAAAACCACCATGATGAACATCATCGGCTGCATGGATAAACCCAGCTCAGGCTCGGTCTTTTTGGACGGCCGGAATATTTCCCGGGAAAGCGCCAAGAACCTGACCACCCTGCGTCGGGACAAGATCGGCCTCATCTTTCAGCAGTTCCACCTGGTGAACTACCTTACCGCCCTGGAAAACGTCATGGTGGCCCAGTACTACCACAGTATGCCCGACGAAAAGGAAGCGCTGGAAGCCCTGGCCCGGGTGGGCCTTGCCGACCGGGCCAAGCATCTGCCCAGCCAGCTTTCCGGGGGAGAGCAGCAGCGGGTTTGCATAGCCCGGGCCCTGATCAACTACCCCATGCTTATCCTGGCGGACGAACCCACCGGAAACCTGGATGAAACCAACGAAAACATCGTGATCGAAATCTTCAAACAGCTCCACACCGAGGGCAGTACCATTATCGTGGTAACCCACGATCCAGAGGTAGCGGAGGACGCGGAGCGGACCGTGGTACTGGAACACGGCCGGGTTGCCCGGATTACCGGAGGTGAAAAATGAGATACCGGCGGGGTTTGTACTGGGGCGTTTTTTTTACGGTGATCCTGTTGTTTACCGGCTGCGGAAAACCGGTCTACCAGGACGGGGTCTATTCCGGCAAAAGCGGCGATGACGATACCGGCGCCTGGGGGGAAGTAACCGTTACCATCGCCGGGGGACGGGCCGTTGATTGCCGATTTATTACCCGGCAGAAGGACGGCGCCGTCAAGGATGAAAACTACGGCAAGGTAAACGGGGAAATCTCCAACCGGGATTTTTACGAAAAGGCCCAGCTTGCGGTCCGGGCTATGGCGCAATACGCCCGGCAGTATCAGGAGACCGGCGACGTAAAAAAGGTTGACGCGGTGAGCGGCGCCACCATCGCCTACAACCAGTTTTTGGAAGCCCTGGAAGAAGCCTTGGATCAGGCAAAAAAAGGAAGCTCCGGAAACTGAAGCTTTCAGTTGGAAAATCCCCCACCGAGGGTACGTTTCTTGATAACTTCCTCTATTTCTTTTACAAAACGCTCTTGCTAATGTTAACTAGATAAAAGTATACGAACCGGAGTATGTTTACAGAAAATAGGGGGATGAAGGTAGTCGGCGGACAAAATCATAGGGGGAGGCATCCTTTTGACTCCCTTCTAATAGTACACCCGAACCCCCGTGGTTACGTTAAAGGCCGGCATGGGGTAGCGGTTGTAGGATTCGTAGGACTGGTTGAGCAGGTTCCGTAGGGCGGTAAATACCGTGAGGTGCTTTCCCAGGGTCTGGTTGAGGGTCAGGTTCACCAGCAGGTAGGGCGCAAGTTCGATGAGGTTCGTGGTGCTGTAGTACCGTATGCTTTCATAATGGGCCGAAAGCAGGAGCGAGCCGGTTTCCCAGGAAACGTCCACCGAGGCTCCCGCCGTATGTTCCGGCTGGTAGGGGATGCGCTGTTGGTCCTGCCAGGTGTAGCCGTAACTCAAGAGATAGCTCAATAGATACTGATACGACAGCGCGGGGCTTATCTTTTTCACCGGGCCCCAGGAAACAGGGAACGCCAGGCGGAGCCGGGTGTCCAGGCCGAAGAAGGCCGCTTCCCCGATGTTTTCAGGTTCCCAGTAGCCCCCTATTGCCCGGTGCCAGTGAATCGAGTCCTTGGTGTATTGGCCAAAGACGGCGGCCTCCGCGCTGAGTACTTCCTTGCGGCGGAACTCCGCCTCCAGGTCCGCGCCCCAGCCGTCCTCGGGGCGCAGGTCCGCCTTTCCCCGGCCCCCGCCGCCGGACCAGTAGAGGTCCTCGAAGTCCGGGTACTTGAAGCTGCGGAAGTAGTTGTGCTTTAGCGTAAGCCACGGTGCGGCGGTCCACACAAAGCCCAGCTTGGGAGCCGGAACGATGCCTTTGCCGTCGCTGACCGCCTTTATCGAAGGGATGATCCGGAAGTCCCGGTGGGGTGACAGTTCCGCCGTCAGGTAGAGACCCCCGTCGTGGCGGCTCCGCTCCCCGGCTCCGGTGGAGTCCAGGTGGATGTAGCGGTAATCCCAGCCCGCCCGTAGCGTCAGGGAGGTCAGGGGATACCAGGCCCAGCGGTTTATCAGGGTTATCCCCTGCTGGTCATGCCGGGAAAAGGGCATCCCGAAACGGTCGTAGTCCATCCGCGCCCAGGAATGGCTCGCGCTGGCCTCTACCGAGAGGTCGTCCCGGAGAAACACCGGCGCTTCAAACATCAGGCTTTCCCGGAGGGTCAGATCGTTCTGGAGTCCGACGACGCTGGAAAAGCCCGTGGCGGGGATGTTCTTGTCGCTGTAGTAGGCGTCCACGCTGAAAATCAGCGTGGAGAAGTCCGGGAAGTTCCAGGCAAGGAGGGCGCCGCCGCCGACATCTAGGGCCTCGTTGAACTGCTTCCGCCGGATCTGCCCCAAAAACGAATCCTTGTACCGGTAATGGTTCTCCGCCCGGTTGGCGAAGGCGTGAATCCCCGCGGAAAAGGCGTAGGGCGCCGTTCCATTGCCCACAGCCGATCCGTGGGACAGGGACAATTCCAGCTTTTGGGTGTCCACCAGGTCCTGCCATTGGGGGAGGCGTTTGGTCCCGTCCCATTCGGTGTAGGGCCCCAGCATATAGGAGATATTGGTAATTCCCGCCCCGAAATGCCAGCCCTGGGGCCGGTCCTTCACCGTGATGATGTTGATCACCCCGCCCAGGGCGCCGGTTACGTTGTATTTACTGTCCGACCCGCCGTAGATCACCTCGATACGGTCAATGTTGTTCATGTCCAGGGTGTTAAAGTCAAAGTCCCCGGAAAGGCCTGAATTGACCGGAATCCCGTCCACCAGGATGGCGATGCGCTCGGTGTCGAAACCCCGGAGAGGTTTACGTCCGATGAGTTGCCGTAGGCCCCGTGGCGGGTGATACCCACGTCCAGGGCCTCCTCCAGCAGGGTGGGGATGTCCGGCGCGGCGATCCGGTCTATGTCCGCTTTGGAAACCACCTTGATCTGGGCCGCAGTACCCGGTGCGGTGCTTACCACCAGTTCTTCCGCCTCACCGAATTCGGGAAGCTCCGCATCTACCGGTGAGTCGATGGCCGCATCCGGCCCCCCGCATCCTGCGCCGCAAGCCCCGCCGCCGTTACAAGCAAGAAAATCAGGCCCCAGGCGCCCTTTTTACGTATCATCCCCTATCCTCCGATGCCGGGCGTCTTTTTCCCTGGCGGATTTTTTTAAACACATTGCATCCCCAGGGTTTATAATGCACCGTATAAAACGTCCCGCTCTTCGTACCAATCTCCATATAAGCAACCGTTCACGGGGTATTTGAAAAAAGTTGTAAAATATGGTAAAAACAAGGCGTGGAAGGGGAAAACTTACAAGAATTAGTCAAAGAACAAGCAAAAACAATCCAAACGCAAGGCGA
>JAIRMO010000220.1 GCA_031258625.1 Spirochaetaceae bacterium
GCGGTAAGTTATGATTCGGCGGCCGGAAACATTGAATTGTCCAACGGGGACCCCCTGCCATCGTTCAATAGCTTTGGTATCACCAACTATAGTACCTATACATCCGCCGCATTTGTCAGTGCCCAGGTACCGGTTAGCGAACCGGCAACATTGGTATTGGCCATGAGCCGGTCTGTTACCATCTCAAGCATAGCCGGTTTTTCGTTATCCGGGACTACCGCACAAATTATAGCAAAGGTTTCTGACGGGGCGACTATAGAATTTACCTTATCTGAGCCGGTTGATTCGTCAGAAGTTGAGAGCGCGGTCAAGCTCAGTTTTAATGGGGCCGGAGCGATTGACGATATGGGTCAGCCGGTACCGGCCTTTGAGAATCAGGCCGTTACAAACAACAGCACCAACCACGCCGTAACGGTTCAGGCCGCCGAGGTTCCCTCAAACAATTCAAAAAGATTAACGGTAGTAATGACCGGAGCGGTGAGTATGACCACTTCGGCAGGCTTTAGTATTACCGGGCAACAAACCTTTGATTTATCGGCGTGTAGCTATTCTATTAGCGATGGGACCATAACGTTTACGCTGTCAAGCGATGTATATTCCGGCAAGAGTATGTCCGTGGTGTATGACGGGACCGGGACACTCAAAGCCGCCAACAGCGACACCATTCACGCATTTTCAAGAATGATAACCAACAATAGTAATTTCGTACCGGGATTCGAGGCGGGAACATCCGCCCGTAACCTTGCCATTGTTCTGCTCGGGCACGATCCGGCGTCAGCGGCGGAAGTGACGCAGGTAGTCACGATGATCCACAATACCGTTGCCGCGGGGAATGTCAATAACTTTGTCATTGGAGATTATTTCGCACTTGCATCGGTTAATATTGCGGCGGGTAATGACGCCGGAGGAGCGTTTTCGGCGAGTCTGGCGGATATAACCGGTCATGGAAGAAATCTTGACTTTGTTCTTGTCAGCAAGAATCCCTACAAGAATAAGAACGGTAACACTTTTGATCACGTTATTTTTCAGAGCCGGAATGTGCTATCAGCTATGACGTCGTATTATGAGGGCGGCCACTACATGAACCCGTCAGATACGAATGTCGGCGGGTATGCTCAGAGTAAAGGACGGGCGTTTGTTACAACCCAGGTAAAAGCGGCGTTACAGACAGCGGGTATTCCGTTTAATGATTCGGGCATAATCCCATTGCTTACCCGGTACGTGGCAAATGGAGGTTCAGGAGGAACAGGACGGGATGCTATTACCGATCAGATTTTCCTTCCGACAGAGTATGAGATGTTTGGTTCAAATACCTATTCTTCTTCGTCAGGTAATACAGCAGAAACCAGCGATACACAAACCCATTGGTCGTTTTATGCTGATGCGGTTTCTAGGATTAAATATAAAGCGGATGCGGTTGCTGTGCACTGGTGGGAGGCTAGTTCGTATGCGAGTAATACCGGCAACTTCTGCATGGTTCACATCAATGGCATCGCCGTCCTCAACGGTGCCAGTACCGAGCTTGGTATTGCGCCGGCCTTCCCGATTAGGTAATACAGTCCCGCCGCCCCGAGCCCCCTTGTGGCGCGGGGGCAAAGAGGTGAGGGGCGTCAGGGCGAATTTCCTGGAAGCTGATCAGTAAGAATTTGCAAACCTGTATGGAGGTGGATAAAATGGCAGGGTAAAGTATCTTACCCTGCCTATAATTTGCGATATGTCTATTCCACAAAAAAAGGGGCCCCAAAATAGAATTTTGACTCCATCCAGGGTACCGAAATAAAGCCTTTTTAGTCTTATGATGTGTATAGTAAAACATACACCTTGTGGCAATTTAGGATATTTATTTCTTGAAACTGAGAAGTACCGAGGGTATAAAGGACTTGATCTCCGTGTATAAAACCGTGTATTTTATTCTACGGATATATAATTTATATACGTTGTCTTCGGTTTTTACAATAAGCTGTGGATTCTGTAATTCCTTATATATCAAGTAATTACTTGCCACACAAGTACATGGGTTGTGGAACTGGAAGAAAAAAACCGGTTCTTTTAAGGCGTGGGTCACACGTTCGAATCGTGTGCGGCTCAGTATAGAACAATTGCGGAAACTCTTGAATTCATATACCCTTATCGTATGATACAGATCGCTTTTACCGGAGGCGGTTCCGGAGGGCATATCTACCCCGGCTTGGCCGTGGTCCTATGCCTGCGGCAACAGGGGCCGTGTCGTATTTTTTGGATAGGTTCTTGTACCGGTATGGATAGGGCCGTTGTTGAAGAAGGGGGGATAGAGTTTTTTGGGATCCCCTCGGGTAAACTCAGGCGGTATTTTTCCTTCCGCAATTTTTTGGATGGTTTTAAGGTCCTGGCGGGTTTTTTTGCCGCCCGGAAAATTTTAAAACGGGAAAAGCCGGATCTGCTTTTTTCTAAAGGCGGTTTTGTAAGCGTTCCCCCCTGTATTGCCGCGGCGTCCCTCAATATCCCCCTCTGTACCCACGAATCGGATCTGAGTCCCGGCCTGGCTACCAGGATCAACACCCGGTTTGTCCAAAAGATATTCACCGCCTACGAAGATACGGCGGCTTTTTTCCCAAAAAGGTATAAAAGCCGGATCCGTCTTACCGGGAACCCCGTCCGGCCTGAATTCCAAAAAGCCGATGCCGCCCGGGGCCGGGCTTTTTTGGGGATTAAAGAAGGGGAGCGGATCCTCCTCGTTTTAGGGGGAAGCCAGGGGGCCCGGGAAATAAACGAGCTGGTTCGTTCCTGCCTCGGGGAACTTACCAAGCCCTATGTCGTGGTACACCAAACCGGTCAAAATACCGCCTGGGATCTTGCCCCCTCCGAACGGTATCGGCCCTATCCGTATTTTAAAGAAGAGATGCCCCAGGTGATCGCCGCTTCCGAGCTGGTCCTGGGCCGGAGCGGGGCCGGAACTATCTGGGAGTGCGCCGCCCTGGGCCGGCCTATGGTGCTGGTCCCTTTAAGCGGCTCCGGGACCCGGGGGGATCAGGTGGAAAACGCCCGGTTTTTTGAAAGGGCCGGGGCCGCGGCGGTTCTTTTGGGGGAAGGGGTTTCCCCAAGATCCCTGGCGGAAACGGTTCTATCCATCGCGGAAAATGACGAAAAACGGGCCGCCATGGCCCGGGCATCGGCAAAAATCGGCGCTATTGACGGGGCGGCGGCGATTGTCCGGGAAATGATGTCCCTATTAGAGGAAAAAACAAATGGATGAAACTACCGTAACCGCGGTTGCCCGTGTGATAAGCCTGGAACCCATTGATATTATTTTTATCGCCCTTATCCTGATCCTGGTCATCCGTTGCGCCCTCCGGGGCTTTATCGAAGAAGTTAT
Organism: Spirochaetaceae bacterium; assembly: GCA_031258625.1. Lineage (GTDB taxonomy): Bacteria > Spirochaetota > Spirochaetia > Treponematales > Breznakiellaceae > JAIRMO01. The sequence continues at coordinate 3,353 of JAIRMO010000220.1, forward strand.
GTCCATGGCCTCGGTCGTGGCGGGGGTCTTCTCCGCGGTTTTTTTCTATAAGCGGGGGGGGGCTTTTATCCGGGAAAGGTATTTGGAGAATTTGGGGGTAGTTCCCGAGGTTCTTGCCTTTGTCATTTTGTTTTTTATTCCCTTTATAAGCCTGAGAATATTGGAACATATCATCAAAGATATTATTACCAAGGTCAATCTGGGCGGGTTCGACCGTTTTTTAGGGCTCCTCTTTGGGTTTCTTGAGGGAATTACCCTGATAGCCCTGGCGCTTTTCGTGATCGATATACAACCCCTTTTTGACAAAAACCTGCTCCTGGAAAAGAGTTTTTTTGCTCGTTTCCTCTTACCGGTAGTCGGGAAGGTACACCAGGCGGTGGTAGCTTTTTGGGGAGCTTCGGGTTTCCATGTTTGAGAATGTTTTGGGGCAGCCCGGGATACTTCAGTTGACCCGGGATATAAGAGCCGGTGTTTTGGCGCCTTCCTTGCTTTTCGCGGGCCCTCCCGCATCGGGAAAGGGAACCGCCGCCTTGGAACTTGCCCGGATTCTCTCCTGTGAAACCCCCAAGGCTCCCTGGAATTGCTCCTGTTCCGCCTGTTCCCATCACCGGACCCTTACCAACCCGGACGTAGTCCTCCTGGGTTCCCGTCTTTTTTCCGCGGAGATCGCCGCCGCCGCGGCGGCTTTTTGCCGGGAACCGGAGGTGGTTTCGGTACGGCTGCTTTTTATCAGATCGGTCAGGAAACTCCTCGCCCGGTTTTCTCCGGTCCTTTGGGAGGATGACCCGCCGGGGAACCTTAAGGGGTATATTCTCGCCCTGGAGGAGTATTTGGATGAATTGGCCATTACCTTTCCTTCCGATCCGGTGCCGGTTTCCGAAGGGGGGATTGCGGAGGGGCCGGAACCTTTGAAAGGGGACGGCTTAAACAAAATAAAGACCGGGATTCTGACCAATGCGTTGAAGCTTGAGGCTGAAGGCTTAGGGGAAGCGGTTCCGGTCAGCCATATAAGGCGGGCCGCTTATTGGAGCCGTTTGGCCCCGGCGGGAAACCATAAAATCCTTATTATAGAAAACGCCGATCATATGCAGGAAAGCGCCCGTAATTCGATCCTGAAAATTCTGGAAGAACCCCCGGCAACGGTTACTATCCTGCTTACCTGCGCCCATCCTGAAGTTTTGATTCCCACCATAGTGTCCCGGCTGCGGCCGTATCGTTTTTACCCCCGGGACGCGGCGGTGGAAGGGGAGGTGATCCGCCGGGTATTCCGGGATACCGGGGGCGGGGAAAAAAACAACGTCCCGGGCTCCGGGGATCGGGGGATGATAACTTCTTACCTTGATTCCTTTCTCCCGGTCCCCATGGGGAAACTCTATCCCTTGGCGGCTTTTTTTACCGCTTCCCTTGCCGCGTCGGCGGTGATAGTATTACGGAAAAAGGGTGTTCCTGAGATCCCCAGGGAATTGGTTGTTTTGGGTAAGTTTACCGCACCCATCGCGGAACAGGGGGGGCTGGGAAGGCCGGTAACGGATATAAAAACCCTTGTTTCCCAGATCTTGGAGGGGGCGCAAAATTTTGAAATTCCTGAGCTTTTTTCCCGTTTTTTAGGCCAACTCCTTTTTCTTTTGTCCGAAAGTTTTAAAGGGGAAATTTCCCTGCCGGGGGAAATTTTCTACCGGGATATATGGAAAAGCCGGATCCGGGAAGCTGAAACCGCGGCGGGGATCTTTCATCAAAACGCCGCCCTCACCCTGGAACGGCTCTTTACGGAACTCAAACGGGAAATGACCGGATTCTATCCCGAAACCCTGTCCGGCGATGCCGGGGGGAGGTAAACGGAGCGGGTATGAGACACTTTATTAGACGGGCTTTACAAAAGATCAACAAGCTGACCATGGAGCAGATCCAGGAGCTCCTGTTTTCCGCGGCTGCGGAAATAGACCGGCTTGAGACGGTATTGGATTCTCTTACCGAGGGGATCCTGGTGTGCGATACCGAACATAACCTGATCCTGGTTAATAAATTAGCCGAGCGGCTTATACCCGTGAGCTATGAGCAGGAAAACACCCCCATATGGTTTTCGGTACGGAATGAAAAGGTCGCTGAATTCCTTGAGACAACCCTGATAAACGGAGACCGGGTTGAAGAACGGGAATTTGATATTGAAGTTAAGGGGATCCAGCGGCTGCTGAGTATCGGGGTCCTCCCCCTGGTCCGGGATCATCAGGTAACGGGGTCCCTTATCTACATTGAAGACATTACGGAAAAAAGGGCCAAGGAAGCCAAGCTGCGGCGGGCAGAAAACCTGGCCAGCCTGACCACCCTGGCGGCCGGGGTGGCCCATGAGATAAAAAACCCCCTGGGTTCCCTTTCTATCCATATTCAGTTGATTCAGAAGGCTATGAACACGAATCGGGAGATGTTTAATCAGGCCCATCCCCGGGGGCAGGATCATATAGGCCAGGAACCGATGGGGTATTTCAATCTCCTGGATAAATATATCGGGGTGGTTAATGAGGAAATAGATCGGCTTAACCGCATTGTGGTGGATTTTCTTTTTGCGGTCCGTCCCATGAACATGGAATTCCGGAAAGGGAATGTTAATAGTATCATTGGGGATCTCATGGAATTTGTCGGTTACGAATTGGAAGGAGCCCGTATTACCTATGTCTTGGAACTGGGAGAGGATTTTCCCCTCATTGATGTGGACGAGCGGTATATGAAACAGGCCCTGCTCAATTTAGTTAAAAACGCCATGGCCGCCATGCCCGATGGGGGGACCCTCACCATAAAAACCGAAGCCCAGGACACGGAGATACAAATCAGCGTTTCCGATACCGGTATCGGTATTCCGGAGGAAAATCGCTTAAAGATCTTTGAACCCTATTTTACCACCAAGGAAAATGGTTCCGGTCTGGGTTTAACCCTGGTATTCAAGATAATCCGGGAACACCAGGGAGAAATTACCGTTAAATCCCGGGAAGGGGAGGGGACCTGTTTTATCATCACCCTGCCTATTCCCCAGAAAGAACAGCGGCTTATTACCTATGGAGGCGGCGAATGAAATTCAAACTCCTTGTGGTGGATGACGAAAAAAACATCCGGGAAGGTTTAGCGGATTTTCTTACCATGGATGGGTATACGGTGGAAACCGCCGCGGATGGAGACGCGGGTTTAAAGCGTTTTCAGAAAGGGGATATAGACCTGGTGATCACCGATCTCAGGATGCCCGGTCTAAACGGGGAGGAACTTTTAAAACGGATCGTTTCTGAAACTCCGGGGATTCCGGTCATTGTCCTTACCGGTCATGGCACCGTGGAGAACGCCGTGGCGGCCATGCGGAACGGCGCCTATGATTTTCTTACCAAACCGGTAAACCTGGACCATCTTTCCCTGTTGGTTAAACGGGCCCTCCAGAGCAGGGAGTTGGTCCTCAAACACCGGCGGCTTGAAGAAGAATTGGAACAAAAAAAACTCTTTGAAACCATTATCGGTACCAGTAATCCCATGCGGAAGATTTTTGACACGATCCGCCGGGTGGCCCCCACTAAGGCGTCTATTTTGATCACCGGTGAATCCGGGGTGGGAAAGGAACTGGTGGCCGACGCGATTCACCAGCTTTCACCCCGCAAGGACAAACCCCTCATCAAGGTCCATTGCGCGGCCCTGGCCGCGAGTCTCCTGGAAAGCGAACTGTTCGGCCATGAAAAGGGGAGTTTTACCGGAGCGGTAGCCCGTAAGCGGGGGCGGTTTGAACTTGCCCATGAGGGGACCCTTTTTCTGGACGAGATCGGCGAGATCGATCAAAACATCCAGATCAAGCTTTTGCGGGTATTGCAGGAAAAGAAATTTGAACGGGTTGGGGGGGAGGAGACTATTGAGAGTGATGTCCGAATCGTAACGGCCACCAATAAAGACTTAAAGGCCGAAATTGAAAAGGGGAATTTCCGGGAGGACCTTTATTTCCGCCTGAATGTGGTAAATATCCTGGTTCCCCCCTTGCGGGAACGCAAAGACGACCTCCCCCTGCTGATTACCGCCTTTTTAAAGGAGTTTGCCCAGGAAAACGGCAAAGCCATAGAGGGGATTAACGAAAAAGCCCGGGCCGCCATTTACGGATATGACTGGCCGGGGAATGTCCGGGAACTGCGGAACTGCATGGAAAGCGCCGTGGTCATGTCCAAGGGGCCGGTAATTACCGAAGAGGATCTACCGCCGACCCTGCGGACTAAAAACGACGACGGTTGGATCCGTATCCCCCTAGGGACCACCCTGGAGGAATCGGAAAAGATCATCATCCGGGATACCCTCTCGGCCCAAAAGGGCAATAAAAGTAAAGCCGCGGAGGTCCTGTCTATCGGCCGCAAAACCCTGCACCGTAAACTCGCCGAATGGGGGGAAGAAGATGAGGAAACGGAGATTGACGGATGACCCCCAGGGGGTTCAGGCCTCCGGCGGGCGGCCCCCGGGGAATGTGCGGCGCCCCCCTTCGAGGGCGTAGATAGCGGTCGAGGGAGCGGCCCTTCCTTAATCCGCCCCGTTCCGGGGGCATAAAACCCGCTGGTGGTGGGCTTCCCCTTTATCGTCGATCAGGATAAAGGCGGGGAGATCTCGGACCTCAATGAGCCGTACCGCCTCCATCCCCAATTCCGGATAATCGATAATTTCCCCGGAAATGATGTGCCGTTCCGCGGAAAGGGCGGCGGCTCCCCCGATGGCGCCCAGGTAAAAGCCCCCGTATTTTTTACAGGCGTCCCTCCATTGGGGGCTCCGGTTTCCCTTGGCCAGGGTAACCAGGGAAGCCCCCCGGGACATGAATTCCTCCCCATAGGGATCCATCCGCTGGGCCGTGGTGGGCCCCAGGCTTCCTATCACCTTGCCCGGCGGGGTTGCCGCGGGGCCCGCATAGTAGATAGGGTGCTTAAAAAGATACTCCGGGAGCCCCTGACCCCGGGTTATCAGGGTGTGCCACCGGAGGTGGGCCGCGTCCCGGGCAACCAGGAGTTTCCCCGAAAGGAGGACCCGGTCTCCCGCCCGCAGCCGGGACAGGGCGGCACGGATCTCCCCCAGGGGCCGGTCTAAACATATCCGGGGGATGTCTTCCTCAGCGCCGCCGGGTCCGGCCTCTGAAATGAGGATGCCCCGCCGGGCAAAAAATTCTCCGGGGGCTTCGGCGAGTTTTTCCAGATGGAGACCCTCACCGTCGATATAGGCCAGGAGGTTCCGGTGGGCGTTACAGGATACCCCGATGGAAACGGGGCAGGAGGCGGCGTGCCGGGTCAGGCGGAGGACCCGGGCATCCAGGAGGAGGGAGGTTCCCCCAAACTGGGCTCCCAGGCCGCTTTTCCTGGCGATCTCCATGACCCGGTTTTCCCAATAGGGGTCCCGGAAAATCCACCCCCGGTTTTTCCCGGCAGGACCGCCGGGGGAGGCAAAAAAGGGAGCCCCGTCCAGGATTTCGGTGGTGGCGAGCTTGAGTACCTCCAGGTTGGCTTCAGGGCTGGTTCCTCCCACCACCACGGCAAGCCGATAGGGAGGGCAGGCGGCGGTTCCCAGGGCGGGGATCTTTTCCTCTAAAAAGGCGTCAAAGGCTTTTTCTTCCAACAGGGCCTTGGTTTCGGGAAAATAGACGGTTTTATTGGAGGAACCCCCTCCCTTGGCCACAAAGAGGAAACAATAACGGGGATTTGGGCCTTCCTCGGGCAGGGCTTCGAGCCGGATCTGGGCGGGAAGGTTGTTCCCGGTCTGATATTCCTCGAAAAAAGAGGAGGGGGCGATCTGGGAAAACCGGAGGTGGTTTTTTTCATAAGCCCGGGCGGTTCCCGCCTCCAATTCCGCTCCGTCATCCCCGCCGGTATAGACTCCCTCATCCTTCCACCCGTAGATCACCGCGGTCCCCGTATCCTGACAAAGGGCCAGTTCTCCCCGGGCGGCGATGAGGGCGTTTTCCAGGAGGGAGGAGAGTACCCGCCGGTCGTTGGGGGAAAGCTCCGGGTCGGACAAGGGTTTCGCGAGAAGCTCCAGGTGGCTTTCCCGGAAATAAAAGGCCAGGGAGCTAAAGGCTTCTTCCGCGGCCCGCCGGAGCAAGGCCGGGGGGATAAAAAGCCGTCCTCCGGTGAGGACCGGCTTTTCTCCGGGGATTTGCGGAAGTTTAAACTGAGTTTTTCCAAAAGCGTCCGAAATAAGGGCCCATAAATCCTGCCGGCCGCTCGTTCCCATTTTAATTTACCGCCTTGCTTTATAATCCCCGGGACCTATTGTTTTTCCGTCCCCCCGGCTTGGGCGGGTAACAGGTATTTTTCGATATATTCCCGCTTGATCCGTAACAGGTCCTCCCGGGGAATTTCCGTGAGGACCTTCCAGCCCAGATCCAGGGTGCGTTCGATGCTGCGGTCCTCAAATTCCCCCTGGGAAAGAAAAATCTGTTCCAGCTTTTCACCGAATTTGAGGTACTGTTTATCCCCTTCGGAAAGCTCCTCTTCCCCAATGATGGAGGCTAAGTTCCTGATGGATTTAACCCGGGAATAGGCGGCGAAGAGCTGGCTGGCCACATCCTTGTGATCCTCCCGGGTCATTCCGGGGCCTATACCGTCCTTCATAAGCCGGGAGAGGCTGGGGAGCCCCGCTACCGGGGGATAGATCCCCCGCTGGGTAAGTTCCCGGTCCAGGACGATCTGTCCCTCGGTGATATA
>JAIRMO010000240.1 GCA_031258625.1 Spirochaetaceae bacterium
ATGAGATCATTACGAGTATTAAAACAAGGGGTGTGGTACGAAATCCGTACCCGCGTCAACAACCGGGAACCCCTGTTCCGCTTAGGGACAGGCGCCGCGGCGACTGTCCCCAATAAGGCCCTGGCGTTGTTTGCCCGGGTGTTCCGGGAGACGAAACGCCGGTTTGTCTTCGAGGTCCGGGGGCTGTGTGTGGAGGACGACTGGCTGACGTTTTACATTAAACCGGCGGATGGGCTGGAACTCCCCGCAATCATGAAGTGGCTGAAACAGGTGTTCGCCCAGCGGTACAATCGGCTGGAGGGCCGGATCGGGCATATCTGGGGGGACCGGTATGGGTCGCGGATAGTGGAGGGGCCTCCGGAGGAGGAGCCGGAGGGAGTGAGGGGGGATTCGGATATGGGGGTCAGACCCTGGTATGGAGAAACGGCGCTTCAAACCATTTTTCCCCTTATATTCCCCCTCCTCCCCGCCCCTGGACCCGGATAAACGGCGCCAATCCGCCCCGGATTCCGAATCGGCGTCCCTGTCCTCCCCAAACCGAAAACTTCTCGGGGAAAGATCCGCCCTGAAACGGGTATTTATAGATCTGAATTGTGGGTCAAGTTTAGCAGTGCTGTCGGGACACCCTCTCAATTTGGAACTCCCGAACCGGGGGCCGTTCAATCGAAAAAATTTTTAAATTTGGTACTTGTTTGATAGGAAAACAAGGGGTACACTATGTATAAGCCGGAATCTGCCATAATGAAGCGGTTCCCCAATTTCATATTTTGGAACCGGTCCCTGTATAATACGTTTTATAAGGAGAGGATCATTATGCCCTTTAAGTCTGTTCCGCAAAAATTCACCGCATCCATCAGGGAGGTGGTGATCGGTACCGGGGATACCGCCGTCGCCCTGGGCGGCGAAAATGTGTTTCCCCTGTACAGCTTTGATTCCCCGATAAAGAATCCCCCCAGGGTGGGGGTTGAGATCTCGGATCGCGGCCCCGACCGGAACATACCGGGTATCGCCGCCTTTTACGCGGGGGCGGAGGGTATCGCCGAGGTGGTCAAACGGGCCGGCGAAATGCCCGGCGCCGACTTTGTCAGCCTGGTACTGGAAAGCGCCGATCCCAACGGCGAAAACAAATCCGTTGAGGACTGTGCGGCCCTCTGCAAGGAAGCCGCCGGAGCGTCGATCCTGCCCCTGGTCATTCAGGGCAGTAAAAACGCCGAAAAGGACGGGAAACTTTTTGAAAAAATCGCCGAGGTCCTGCAGGGTAAAAATGTGCTGCTCCTCTCCGCCAAGGAAGAGAACCACAAGGCCGTTGCCGTAGCGGCGGTTTTGGCCTACGGCCAGAAGGTAGGGGCGGAGTCCGCGGTGGATATCAACCTGGCAAAACAGCTCAACGTCCTCATCTCCCAGCTCGGCGTCGGCGGGGGTAATGTGGTTATGAACGTGGGAACCGCCGCCGCGGGTTACGGTTTTGAGTACGTCGCCTCCACCATGGATCGGGTCAAGGCGGCGGCCCTTGCCCAGAACGACGCCATGCTCCAAATGCCCATCGTTACCCCTGTGGCGGGGGATGCCTGGGCGGTTAAGGAAGCGGTGGTTTCCGAAGAGGAAATCCCCGAATGGGGGCCCATGGAACAGCGGGGTATTGATATGGAGATCTCCACCGCCGCCGCAGCCCTCACCGCCGGCTCCAACGCGGTTATCCTGCGGCACCCGGTTTCGGTGGCCGCTATCTCAAAGTTCATTTCCGAACTGATGTAACCCCAAGAAGGAGTATCCATTATGGCGCTTAAAGGATTGGATATATTCAAATTTACCCCCAAAACAAACTGTAAGGCCTGCGGGAACCCGACCTGTATGGCCTTTGCCATGAAGGTTGCCCAGGGCGCCCTTACCCTTGATAAATGTCCCCACCTTTCCCCGGAGGCCCTGGAAAAACTTGGGGAAGCTACGGCCCCGCCCATGAAAAGCATCGCCATCGGCGCGGGGGAAGGGGAATACCGTATCGGCGGGGAAACGGTACTCTACCGGCACGAAAAAACCTTTGTGTCCAAGAGCCTCTACGCCGTTACGGTGAAGCCCGGTACGGAGGATACGGCCCTGGAGGAGCTGCAAAAAATAGGCTACGAGCGGATCGGGGAACGGATGTACGTAGAACTGGTCAACGTGGAATATGCGGGGGATACGGAGGCTTTCCTTGCCGCGGTTCGGAAGGCCGCCGCGGTAAAACGCACCCTGATCCTCGAAGTTTCCGATCCCGCCGCCGCCCGGGCCGCCCTGGAGCTTGTCAAGGAGGGGAAGCCCATCCTCAACGGGGCCAACGAGTCCAACTACAAGGAGATGAGCGCCCTGGCGGCGGAAGCGGGGGTCGTCCTGGGGGTTACGGGGGCCGGCCTGGACAGCCTCTACGATACGGTCCAGGCCCTGGAAGGACTGGGCAACAAAAACCTCGTTATCGACGTGGGGGCCGCCTCCATAAAGGACGCCTTTGCCAACGCGGTCCGGATCCGGCGGGCCAGCCTCAAGGACGGGGACCGCACGGCGGGTTATCCCTCCATCGTCAACGTGGCAAAACTCGCCCCGGGGGATCACCCCCTGCAGGTGGCCCTGGCCTCCCTTTTCACCCTTAAATACGGCTCCGTCATCATCCTGGAGGAAATGACCTACGCCCAGGCCCTCCCCCTCTTTGGGCTGCGGCAGAACATCTACACGGATCCCCAAAAACCCATGAAGGTCGAACCGGGGATCTATCCCTTAAACGGGGCGGGCGAAAACGCCCTCTGCGCCACCACCGTGGACTTCGCCCTTACCTACTTTATCGTGTCCGGGGAGCTGGAACGTTCCGGGGTCCCGGTAAACCTGCTGATCTCCGATGCCGGCGGGTATTCGGTCCTTACCGCTTGGGCCGCGGGGAAACTGTCGGCCAGCTCCATTGCCCGGTTTTTTAAGGAGAAGGAGATCGAGGCAAAGATAAAAAACCGGAACCTCATCATTCCCGGAAAGGTTGCGGTCCTTAAGGGGGAACTTGAGGAAAACCTGCCGGGGTGGAAGATCATCGTGGCCCCCAACGAAGCCGTGGGGTTGGTCAAATTTCTTAAAGAACTCAAGGTTTAGGCGGCGGTTGTTTTGAGTAACGGGTGAGGCTTTTCCAAAACTTCAGTTTTGGAAAAGCAACTTTGAAATTCGTAGTTTTGCAAGGCTGAAAGCCTGAAAAACTGCAAATCTGTCCCAAAACCGTGCGCGTTAGCGCACAGTTTTGGGACAGGTTCCGGTAACCATTCCGGTATATTTTTTGGAGGTTTTGTTATGGGTAAATTTATAACCATCGGTGAACGAATTCACTGTATTTCGCCGGTAATCCGCGCGGCCATGGAGGCCAAGGACCCGGCGCCCATCCTGAAACGGGCAAAGGAACAGCTTGATGCCGGGGCGGTCTACCTGGATGTAAACATCGGCCCCGCGGAAAAAACCGGTGAGGAACTGATGAAGTGGGCGGTCAAACTGCTTCAGGAGAATTTTGACAACGTCCCCCTGTGCCTGGATACGGCGAACAAAAAGGCCATAGAGGCGGGCATCTCGGTGTACAACCGGGCCAAGGGTAAACCCATCGTCAATTCCGCGGACGCCGGGGACCGCCTGTCCAACATCGACCTGGCCGCGGCCAATGACGCGATCTGCATCGCCCTGTGCGCCAAACAGGGGATCCCCGCGGACAACGATGAACGGATGGCCTATTGCCAGGAGATGCTGGAACACGGCATGAACCTGGGCATGGAGGCGGAGGACCTGTGGTTCGACCCCCTGTTCCTGGTGATCAAGGGGATGCAGGACAAACAGCCTGAGGTCCTGGGCTTTATCCGCCAGCTTTCGGATATGGGCTTTAATTCCACCGGCGGCCTCTCCAATGTTTCCAACATGATGCCCAAACACATCCGTCCCATCATGGATTCGGTGATGATCGCCATGGCGATCCAATGCGGCCTGACCTCGGCCATTGTCAACCCCTGCGATCTCCGGCTTATGGAAACCGTTAAATCCGCAGACATCATCATGGGGAAAAACCTCTACGCCGATTCTTATCTGGAGATTTAACGCCCCCCGGCGGCGGTCCCATCGCCGGGGATATGGGGCCAAAGGGGGGGCCAAAGGCCCATCGCCGGTGAGGGGTTCCCGGTATCAGTTGCTGTTTCGGGCCAGGGTGAACCGGACGATAAAACTTTTTGATTCGCCGGGGTTCAGGGCGATGTTTTGATAGGAGAACGCCATGGCGCTGTCCCTGCCGGTAGAATAGCCGGGAGCTATCCCGTCGTCGTACACATGGTTCAGGTGGTTTCCCTGTTCCCAGGGCCCTATCCAGAGGGTACTCACCGGCGTTATGCCCGGACCGGCCTTGCCGATGAACCGTAGATTCATACTTTTGATGGCATCGTCATTGATATCGGTCATCAACACGCCGTAGTCGTTAATGGTAATCGGCGCGTGATCGTTCGTATGTATCATAATATCCGCCCCGGCGCCGAATCTTTGGCGGGACACCGGCCTGTTACCGGTGTTTTTAAGGGTATGCTTTAATTGAAGGTACGGCACCCCGTTTATATACACAAAAGAGGGGTCAACCGTTAATACCACCCCGTTGGAATCCCGCTGAACCCCGTCGGTCATTATATGCTGAAATCCGTTTAAATCGTAGAAAAAGCCCCCTTGGCAATAGGTGGTCCACATCCAGGTATCGTCCGGCCCTCTGCTCAAAATGTCGATACCGCCGTTGGTACCGCTGGCGCCCCGGATGTCTTTGGGGTTTACAAACCGGTATGCCAGGCGGGAGGTCGGTTCGGTCTTATAATCGGTTAGCCTGGTAGTCCTCGGCGTAAAGCGGGTGTTGTTGTCCATGGTTACATAGGTTTCCTGGTTTTTCGGAATATAATGAATGTCCGGGTACGGACCCGGCACAACCGCCACGGCAATATCTATAACCGAATCATTAAACCGGGCGTTTATGACCGTAGATCCGGATTTTATACCGGTGAGTTTCCCGGTCTTATCCACCGCGGCAATACCGGGATTGCGGCTTGTCCATAGGGCCTGTAAATTATTCGGGATTGTCTCTATACGGATGGTTTTACTTTGGCCAATCCCCAGAGTGTAATAGTAGGGATCCGTCACGACACTTTCCGCAAGCGGGGGGCTCCGGCCTGCGGTACGATCGTCGGGATTCGGAGGGGCAAAATTGTTTGGCCGTGCCGCCGCCCTTTCCGAAGGCCGGGGCTTCCGGTTTGGGGTGAAATCATCGGGATCTACCCAAACAAAATCCTCCGGCCGCACCACCACCATTTCCGAGAAATGAGGCCGCTTTTCTTGAGAGATCCACACTTCCCGAAACCCCAGTGACTCGACATGATTTAAAACCAGGCGTATATCCCGCGCGTGAATTCCACCCAGAAACACCCGGGTAAGCCCCTTATAATATTCACGGGTCGGATAAAAACCGCCGTTTTTTAAACGGGCCGACGCTTTTTCGGAATTGGCCGGTGTTTTGAAGGCCCCCACTTGAATCCGGTATAACGCGGTGCTATTAAGGGGAGGAATTCCGCCCTTAATGATAAGGGTCTGTTGTGAAAAACAAAAAGTACATACAGAGAGCAGTATAAAACCCATAAGTACCTTGTTCATCCTACGGATCTCCTCTTCTTTTAACAATATAAGGTGATGTATACAAAGTCAAGAGAACGCGGATGCCCAGCCCAAGTCCGGGGTATAAATAAAAAATGAGGCTTTTTATGAACCTGTTCCAGGAGCCCGGTTGGTTTTTGAACCGGCCCGGGTAAGGAACAATTCCAAAATTGAAGAACGGCTCCCCCGTATACCGGTCCGCAGCCCACCGCCGTTGATTGGAAGGCGTGGTCCATACCCCGGAGCTTGCTCTAAACTTGACCCACAATTCAGGTTTTACCTGTTTCAGGGCGGATCTTTCCCCGAGAAGTTTTCGGCTTGGGGAGGACAGAGGAACCGATTCGGAATCCGGGGCGGATTGGCGCCGTTTATCCGGGTCCAGGGGCGGGGAGGAGGGGGAATATGAAGGGAAAAGCGGTTTGAATCGTCGTTTCCCTATACCAGGGTCTGACCCCATTTTCCGAATCCCCCTGTCCCTCACCGGGATCCTCCTCCGGGGGCTACCGTTTATACACAAATATCAGCATTTCCATGCGATACTGAGATCATCCCGAGGGAGGGGAAAGGTATGAACACGATAGATCCGACCAACCGTATTGGCGACAAGCGGCTGGGAAAAAGGGGGCGTTACTGCTTGCCCTCATCCTGGTCAAAATGCGGGTAGTCATGCAAAAAACCGACCAATGGAGGGATCACATTGCCTATTACCGGTTTTTAAACAATGAAAAGGTACGAGAGGAAGACCTGATCCCGTGTGCAAGCGATCACTGTGTGGCAGCCTGCCAATCATTGGAGGAAGTGTTCTTGATACAGGATACGACCGAACTGAATCTAGAGTCCCAC
>JAIRMO010000013.1 GCA_031258625.1 Spirochaetaceae bacterium
GGAAGCGTCCGGGCGGATTTTGCGTCCACCGTGTTGAGAATGGCGGTGAGTTTTTCCTTTTCGATAAGGTCGATGAGCCGGGCTTCGGTGTAACGTTTGGCTTCATCGGAAAAAGCCCCCACGGCGATGCAAATGCCCTTACCGGCCTTTACTTCCTTTACATGGGAGTGGAAGTCCCGGACAATCAGCTCCCCGATAGACCCCTGGGTCCTGATAAACCGGAACATGACCAAATCCGACCATTTGGGGGTGTCCACTTCGGCCAAAATATCCGCCCACTCATTTTTATTCACCGAAATATTGGTGATTTTTATCTTGGCCCGGGCATAGTAGGTCATAACTATTTTACGGCAGAGGGCGACGAAATCCGCGGAGGGGGCCATCAGGAAGATCTGGAGGTTATGGTTGGCGTTGAGTTCCTGATATTTCCCGATTAACGCGGCCGTATCTTTATATCCGGGAGTTTCAGCCTGAATATCATTGAGGTAGGCCAATGCCTTCCCGATTTCCTGCTGTCTTAAATAGGTGGTGGCCGCCCGGTATTTCAATTCAATTTGTACATCCGGTTTGATGTTTTGATGTTTTAACCCTATCTCAAAATCCTGGAGGGCCTTTTCGTATTGATGCTGCCCCACATTGATGGTGCCGGAAAAAAGGCACGCGCTGGGTCCCATCTGGGGATCCGGACGGAGATGGCCGAAAATACGCAGGGCCTGTTCGGTTTGGTTTGCCTCGAAATAACATTCCGCCAGGGTGTAGAGGGATTCCTTGTCTTCCGGAGCAAGATCGATGGCCTTACGGATAAAGCCCAGGGCTTCCTTGTATTGTTTCTGCTTAAAAAGGGAATGTCCCAGATACCGAAGGGTAGGGGCGTGTTCGGGTTCCTGGCTGCGGGCCTGTTGGAGGAATTGAATCGCCCGTTCATAATTTTTCCGCGTGAATTCCAAGGCCCCCAGATTGTAATTAACCTCGAAGTTGTCCTGTTTTAAAGACCGGGCGGTGGAAAATCCCTTGTAGGCTTCATCGGTAAACCCCAGCTTCATCGCCGCCATGGCGTACCGGAAATACACCTCAAATTCATTGATCGCCTGGGAACCTCCGGCAATTTCCGTCAGGATTTCATAGGTCTTGAGAGCCTTATCCCAGGCTCCTTCCTGAAAATAAACGTCTCCCAGCATCATAAGGCCCTCGGGGTCCCGGGGATTCTGACTCAGCCGTTTATTGGCATTTTTTATTATAGCATCCCGGCCTTTTGCCCGCTTGCCGGAACCTCCCTGGGAACGGTTCAAGACAGTCAACATAACAATGACAATTACAATAAGAATAATAACCGCCAAAAGGATAAAAACAGTGCCCATAGAAATATTATCGGTTATTTGGCGGTATTTCTTAAGCGTACAACATGAGCAAGGATGAATTTTTACCCTTACCGGCCGTCCGGGCCCCTGTTTTTGAAGAATCCGGGAACAGTTACCAAAAAGCCTTTGTTTTTATCCGGACCGCTTTAAGACATACCATTGACAAAACCTATAACCCCTTCTAAAGTTATAGGGGAAGGAGCAGGTCCAATGGTATCAACTATTGGTATTAAGATCGCAGATGGAAAATTTTACCCTGTCTTGGAAGAGAATTCCGCGGTTAAAAAGCGGCTTATCCTTACCACGGTTCATGATGATCAAAAAAGCGTTCAGATAGATCTGTATAAAAGTTTGGCTAAAACCATGGCCGATGCCCAGTATGCCGGAAGTTTGGTGATCGAGAACCTCAGTCCCAAACCCAAGGGCGCCCCTTCGGTGGAGTTGATCATCGCCTCCAATGCCCAGGGGGAAATTACCGCGGATGCGGTGGATCTGGACGCCCGTGAGGGAAAAGAACGCTACCATCTGGATATCTCCCTTACTTCTTTGGAGGAAAAGGGCGGGGATATCGTTATTCCCGATTTTGAACTGGAATCCTATGAGACCCCTTTCCATGAATTCGATGACTGGTCCGTATCCAAAGGGCAGGGGCGCTCACGATCCTTGCCCTTGCGGTTGTTTCTCATCGGCGGGGCGGCGATTGTGGTCATTTGGTTGTGTATATGGCTTTTCCTTACCCGGGGGGCATCCTTCCGGGCATTGATATTTGGTTCCGGGCCCGTGGCGGAACAACCGGCGCCGGAACCCCCTATGCCGGAACCGGTTCCGGCCCCGCCCCCGGTGGTGGAGCCGCCGCCTCCGGTTGAGGCCGCGCCGGTCCCCGCCCCCGAGGCGGAGGTACCGGTTATTGAGGCGCCGGCGGTTCCAAAGCCCCCGGCGCCGGCCCGGTCCCGGGTACGCTCCTCGGCGCCGGTCAGCCGGTACAAGGTTCCGGCGGTTATTCCGGCGGGGGGGGTTCCGTATAAAATACAGTGGGGGGATACCCTGTGGGAAATTTCGGAGGCTTTTTATCGTAACCCTTGGCTTTATCCTCGTATTGCCCGGTTTAATAATATCCGTAATCCAAACCGTATTGTTTCGGGAACCACGATCCGTATTCCGCCCAGGAATTAGGAACCGGCCCCCGGTCTTGATTTTCCTCCTGGTCTTCGTCGTCAGTCTTGGATCCTGTGAATCCAATTTTATATTGGATCTGCCCGCGGCAGAGGCCGCCGGACGGCTCGAAGCGGGGGATATTGATTTTATCCTTAACGCCGATCCCCGGCGGATAGAGGAGCTGCGGCGGCTCCACCCCTCGGCATCGTTTTACGCGGGTCTTTTGGTCCGGTCCCGGGAGGCCGGGGCTGTTATTGAGGATAAACCCGGCAACATCGGTCTTTCGGCGCTTCTCTTTGAGTCCGCCCTGGAAAGCCCTTCCCCCAAGGTGCAGGACGCGGCGGCCGCGGAGCTTTTGAAGGCGGTGCTGGATGGGGAAGACGGGGTCTTGGCGGATCGGCTGCTGCCCAGGCTGTCGCCCAGGCTGGGGAAAAAGCGGGCCGCCTTTGCCGGGGCTCCTTTTTTGGAGGAACTCTACGGCGCCGTCCTCTATACCCTGGGGAGGTTTGACGAGCTTTCGGCCCTGTACCGGGACCGGGAACCCCCGTCCCTCCGGAGCAGGTCTCTTTTCCTCCTGGGATCCCTCCGGCGCGGGGAAAACACCCGCCGGGAACTCCTGGACTTTTTTCTTTCCGAGCCGTTGCAAGACCCGCACCACTGGGCCTTTCGGGAAATCCAAAAATCCCCCCCCGCTTTCTCAAATTCCGAAGCCGCCGCGGTCGCGGGCCGGTTTTCCGTATCCCGTTTTTCCTATGACGAGGGGCTTCAGCATTTTAGAACCCCCCTGGCGGGGCAGCCCCGTCTTTTTTTTGAATACCCCGAACTCCTCTCCGATCTGGGCAAGGCTTTTCAATATACCGCCGCCGGGGAAGAGGGGATAAAACTTTTTTTGGAATGGGACGATCTTATTGCCTCCGGTAAGGCGGGCCTTACCGGGGGGGACCCCGGGGTCCGGTTCAGGCTGTGGTATTACAGCGGGAGGATCCAACGGCAGCGGGAACAGTACGGGGAGGCGGCCCGGTCCTTTGTCCGGGCTCTTCCTTTTGCCCCCACGCCCCTCCAGCGGGACGCCTGTATCTGGTATATCCTCAGGATAAACCTGGATGAAAACCCCGCCGGGATGATACCCCTCCTGGGGGCCTATGTTCCCCGCTGGGATTCGGATGTTTATTTCGCCGACATATTGGACCTGCTTTCCCGGGAACTGCTGGTAAAACGGCAGTGGGATTCGTTTTTGGAGGTTTTTTCCCTGATCCGCGGGGGAACCGACGGGGCCACCCGGGCTAAATACGCCTATATCATTGGCCGGGCCATTCTGGAAGGCCATATACCGGCCGTAAAAGCCGGTCCGGCCCGGGATTATTTTCGGATAGCCATGGAAGAAGAAGGGGCCCCCTGGTATTACCGCGCCCTCTCCGCTTCCTATTTGGAGGAAAAACTCCCCCCCATACCGAAGAAAGACCCTCCCCCGGTCCGGGGGGAAGGGGTGGATTTTTTCCGGGATTTTTTTACCTACGGCGCCGGGGCCTACGCTTTTTTTTACCTCAGGCCGGTGATGGGGGAGTTACCCATACCGGAGTTACGGCTGCTGGCGGAAACCTTTACCAAGGCCGGGCGCTGGGGGGAATCTATCAGGATAAGCGCTCACTATATGAGCCGGGATGATTATGAGCTCGACCTCCGGGACCTGGAACTGGCCTACCCCCGGCCCTTTTCCCGCCTGATCGAGGAAAGCGCCCGGAAAGAGGGTCTGTCCCCGGAAATTTTATACGGCCTTATCCGGACGGAAAGCGCCTTTATCCCCGATATCGGTTCCCGGGCCGGGGCCATAGGGCTGACCCAGCTTATGCCCGCCACCGCCGTGGAGATGGCCGGCCGGATCCGCCGGGAGGGGGGGCCTGAGTACCTGGACCGGGGAGAAATCGACCTCCGAAACCCGGACATCAACGTCCCCCTGGGGGCCCGGTATTTGCGGTACCTGATAGACCGCATGGGGAGCCCCCTGCCGGCCCTGTTGGCCTACAACGGCGGCATGGGCCGTATTCCCCGCTGGCGGGCCGCCCAGAAGGATCTCCCCGAAGACCTTTTCACCGAGACCATCGAATTAAGCGAAACCCGGGATTACGGCAGAAAGGTCCTGTCCGCGGCGGCGGTTTACGGATATTTGTATTATGGTATGACGATGGAAGCGGTAATTGCCGATATATTTAAAGTCGGCCAATAATGCATCCATTGGACCGGCCTTATTTGAGGAATGAGGCGCTTTCAGAATCCAACGGCCCATAGCCCCCTGATTCTGAAACCGGTTCGAAAGATTTATACAGGAGGTTCCGGTTCCGTGATTTTTAAAATCTTTTTTTCCCGGCCTGATTATAAATTCCGCCTGGCAGCGGTGATAGGCGCCCTGATTTTGGGTGTTTTTTCCCTTTTTCTGATTTTTTCTATCGCCGTTTCCCTTTTTAATTTATCGGCTTTCCCCGCGCTGCCGGTGGATTTTTTGACCAACGCCTATGGGATGCTGGCCTTTCTTATCCCCCTGTACTTTCTGGGGATGGCCCTGCTCCTGGCGGATCCCCGCTATAAGCCCGAGCGGATCTTTATCCTTAACGCCGGGGTTTTTCCCTTCCTGACCCTGGCCATTGGTTTTGCCTTTCTCCGGGATTTTGCCGATTATTCGGTCCAGATATCCCTCCTGGTATCCCTGGGAAGAACCGGTTTTTGTCTTCTGGTTATTACTTTGACTTTTATTGAGGGGATCATCATTATGGCTTTGGTTTCCCTTTTCTTCCCCCCGGAGCCGCGGGGGCCTCTCCCAAAGGACGGAACCGGCCGGTCCGAAGTTCCCCAGGGCTTGCTCCCCCTGCCCCAAGCAATCGTGAAGGATCTTTATATCGAAGCCGCTTCCCCGGGGGAAGAAAGCGGCCAAAACCACATCCTCTTTCCGGCGGTTGATAAAAACAACCCGCCGGAATTTTCCGAATTGTCCCTCCTGTCCGATAAAGCGGCCTTTAAGGACGTTGAATCCCCCCCTCTTATCCGGGAGCAGGTGGAACAATTCGGCGCTTATATTGAGGAGCCTGACTTTTTTGAAGACATCCGGGTTTTGGAGAGGCGGGAGGAGGTTTTTCCCGGGGAAACGGAAGACGGGGACGAACCGGACTATGCCGGGGAAGATGAGCCGGAGGACGAAACGCCCTACGCCCGGGGTTCCTGGGTGAAAGAGCCGGATCGGGAAGATGTTGAACCGGAAGAACCGGTCAGCCGGGGAACGGAACCAACAATAGGGAAGATAAAAAAACACGGCCCCTACCAGGTCCCGGCGGAGGGGCTCCTCAACCAATACCCCGACGGCCAATACTGGATCATCGATCAGGTTACCCGGGACGCCGCCATAACCCTCAGGGAAACCCTGGAGGAATTCAAGATCCAGGCGGAGGTAACGGGGATCCGCAAGGGCCCGGTGATCACCATGTTCGAGATCCTCCCCGCCCCGGG